>JACSRG010000203.1 GCA_014879865.1 Anaerolinea sp. | reverse complement strand
GCGGCGCGCACCTCAGCCAGCACAGGCGCGCCGATCAATGCGGCGGTTGCCGTCGGGCTGTTGAGCATCAACAAGCATCACGGCGGCGCGGTCGAAGATTGTATGCGCATGATTCAGTCCGCGCTCGATCTGGCGCGGGAGCAAGGTTTAGCCACCGAAGCCGCCGCCGATCAACTGGTCGAAGCGAAGCGGGCGGCGAAAGAACGCCTGCCCGGTTTCGGTCACCGCGTGCATACCGACGATCCGCGTACGGCGCGCTTGTTCCAACTGGCAACCGATGCGGGCGTCTCCGGGGACGCAGTGGGCATGGTACAGGCGCTCGCCGACTCATGGGCGCGGCAGTCCGGCAAGCCGCTGCCGATCAACGTGGACGGCGCGATGGGCGCGGTGCTGCTCGATTTGCACATTCCGCTTGAACTCGGCAACACCTTCTTCATGATGGCACGCGTACCGGGACTGGTCGCCCATGTGTACGAGGAAATGACTCGCGAACGCCCGATGCGCCGCATCCACCCCACCGATCACGAGTACGACGGGCAAGGTTAGGAGTGATCGAAATGGCGAAACTGCTGCCGTTAATCGCGGCGATTCTGCTGCTCTTGGCACTCGGAAGTATGCCCATGCGCGGGCAAAGCGCGGGCAGCATCGTGCTGCGCGCCGATTTCCAATCGGAAACGCTCGACCGCACCTATCAATATGGCATTTACCTGCCCGCCGGATACGAAGATTCCGGCGCAAGCTACCCGGTGATCTACTTGCTGCACGGGCGCGGCGATACGATGGACGCATGGCTCAACGCCAGCGACCTGCTTGATGAATTGATCGCGAATGGCGACATCCCGCCGATCATCGCCGTCATGCCCGACATGCCGTCGAGTGAACGGGCAAGTTACTACGTCGATTCGCAGTATACCGGGATGCTCTACCGTGCCGAACTGGTCGAAACCGCGTTCATGAACGACCTCATCCCGCACATCGAAGCCACTTACCGCGCGCTGACCCACCGCGAGGCGCGCTTGATCGGCGGCTATTCGATGGGCGGCTACGGCGCGATCCGCTATTCGATGGCATACCCGCAGCGGTTTGTCGGGGCGCTTGTCCTCAGTCCGGCGGTTTATATCCCCCTGCCGCCCGTCGATTCGAGCACGCGCGAATTCGGCGCATTCGGCAGCGGCGACGAGCTGTTCGACGAGGCGATCTACCAGCGTTTGAACTACCCTGCCCTTGCCGACTCGCTGACGAGCAGCGGACTCCCCGTGTCGATGTTTATCGCCGTCGGCGACGACGAATGGAAGAACCCCAACCCCGAAGATCGTCTGCATGACCTCGACATGGAAGCGCACATGTTCTTCAATCAAGTGGCGCGCATCGCCAACGTGCGCTCGGAATTCCGCGTGTACAACGGCGGTCACGACTGGGAGGTGTGGCGGCGCGGCTTTGACGAAGGGATGCGCTATCTCGCGGGCTTCATCCAGACGAGCAGCGACAGCGGCACGGCGGCAGAAGATTTAGGCGGCGCGCTGCTCGGCAGCCCCGGCGAAGATTACGCGGGCGGGGTCGCGCCGCTGGCGGACGGCACGGTGATTCAAGTCCTTTCCGTGAGCGAGTCGCCGCAAATCGAGCCGCACTACGGTGAACTCGACGTTGCTGTGCTCCGTTGGGGCGACGGGCGCGCATTGTGGACGCGCGTTGTCGGCACTTCGGCGGCGGAACGCGCCTATGGCGTGGCGCTCGACACGCAGGAGAATGTCATCGTCGCCGGGTATACCAGCGGCGATCTCGACGGGCAGCATACGGGCAATGACGGCAACGATCCGTTCGTCGTAAAACTCGACTCCGATGGCGAAATTCTCTGGACGCTCCAATTTGGCGACGGCGCGGAAGCAGATCGAGCCTATGCGCTGGCGGTCGGGGCGGATGACATGATTTACGTCGCCGGATACACGCGCGGCGTCTTGACAGGTGAGAACGCTGGCGACAAAGATATTTTCATCGCGCAGGTGTCGCCGGATGGCGAGATCGTCTGGTTGGAACAGTTCGGCGGCGCTGGCGAAGACAAAGGCTTGAGCCTTGCCGTCGATGACGTCGCGGTATACCTCTCCGGTGTGGCGGGCGTTGGGACAGCGCTCGGCGACCCGGTCGGCGCGCCGGTCGGCGATCTCGACGCCTATGTCGCCGCCTTCTCGCACGACGGCGAAACACTCTGGATCAACCAGTTTGGCAGCGACGGTTGGGACGAAGCCAACGGCATCGCGGCGCGCGACGGCATGATCTACGTGACGGGCTACGTCAGCGGCGGCTTTGGCGACGATGTACTGCACGGCGAACGTGACCTGTTCCTCGCCGCCTTCGACCAAACCGGAACGCTCGTGTGGAGCGATCAAGTCGGCACGCCGTTCACCGACAAAGGCGCAGACGTACAGATCGCCGACGACGGGAGCATCGTCGTCGCCGGGTACACAAACGGCAGTCTCGCGGGCAGCGCGGGCGAATACGATATTCTGCTGCTGCGCTACTCGCCGACGGGCGAACAGCTTGATCTGCGCCAGATCGGGACGAGCGGCAGCGACGGCGCAGACGAATACGCCGAGGAAAACCTGTTCATCGCGCTGGATGGCGAACTGGTCACCATGACGGGCGTGACGACCGGCAGCATCGGCGATGCGGCGAATCTCGGCTCGTACGACGTATTCATCGTCCACATCGAACCGGAATAACTACGCGAGGTCAACCGCACAGCGAAAGCCGATGGTCGCACAGCGATCCAAGCCGGGATACATCAGCAGGAACTTGGCGGCGAAATCGTTGGCTTGCGCGCCGCCATCGGCATACCACTCCGAGCCGTGAGCGCGGTAGAACGATCCACCCTTGAGGATGGCGAAGCGGGTGCGCCCGTCGGTGCGCTCGCTTTCCGTCCATTCCCACACGTTGCCGCACAGATCATAACACCCACAGGCGGATCGTCCTTGTGGGAAGCGGGCGACGGGCGTCGTTGTGCCGTACTGCCCGTGATTGCAGTGGTCGGCTTGCCAGAGATCACCCCACGGGTAGCGCCGCCCTTCGACACCCTGTGCGGCGAACTGCCATTCTTCTTCCGTCGGCAGACGTTTGCCCGCCCAGTGAGCATAGGCGCGCGCATCTTCGAGGCTGACATACACCACCGGGTGATCCTCCAAGCCCGCCGGGACTGAGTCCCCGTGCCAGTGGAGCAAAAAGTTGTCACGGTGTGTCGATGTGTATCCGGTCGCCCGCAAGAATTCGGCAAACTGTGCGTTGGTGACCGGCGTGAGGTCAAGCGCATACGGCTTGAGTGTCACCGGACGGGTGAACGAGTGCGGGCGGTGCAGGTTGTGATAGCGCAGGTCGGGAAAGGTCACCCCCGGAACTTCGTAAAAGCCACATTCGCGGATCGTGAACGTTACCCGCATGTCGAACGAATGCGCGGGCAGTGTCACCATCCCGGCGGGCAGCGCGTCCGGTTGATAGCGTATCGTTTCAAGAGCAGGTCGTAATGTTTCCACCACGACGGGCGGCGTCGCGTCGAAGTTGGCGCGGGCGTACAAGTCGGCTTGCTGTGCTAGAAACGTCAGCAAATCAGGCGGCGTCTCCGCGACCGACAGTAAAGCGCCGATTCCTCGCCCCGGAATGTGACCGGACAGCACAGCGTGATCGCCATCGTAACGCGGGATGATCGCTTCGCCGCGCATCAGGTCGAAATAGACATGAGCGGCGTCATGCGGCACGCGCAGCAGATCACCGCCGATTTCGCCCTGCCCGCTGTTAGTCAGCGTCCACAGGTGGATGCCATTGCCGTCCCATTGGCTCGCGTAAATATCCGGTTGCAGCGTCAGGATGTACGGCTTCCAGCCTTCGCCCGCAAATAGGGCATGATAACGCCGCTGCACGCCGATCATCGAGCGCAGCAGCGACTTATCGCGTTCACACCAGCGCACCGGCGACCCGAACACGTTCTCCCAGATCACCATGCCTGTCCCGTTCATCCATGCGGTATGCAGTTCCGGCGTGTGATCGTGCTGCCAGCGGCGGATGCGGTGCTGCATATGCCGCCGCTCGAACCACTTGTTGCGCAGCACGCCGGGGACATCGACGAAACCCTGCGCCCACGATGACGGGTGCGTGTGCAGATGCTCAAGCGGCACAAGCACCTCGCTTTCGAGCGAGACGCCGGGGCGTACCGCGTCCAGTTTTTCGCGCAGTCCTGCCGCCGCGTTCGACAGGGTATCGAGGAAAATGGCATCGGCGTCCAACGCGCGCACCAATTCGACCAGCGCGTCGATGTCCGAGACGGTTTCGCGCCGTGAGCCCGTGTCCCACGGGTTGTAATCCACATAGACGCGGACGTTCCGCGCGTGGCAGTCATCGACAAGTTGACGCAAACGCGCGAGTCCGCCGGGCATCTGCCGGTAGAAGTCGAACTGGTTGCGGTCGTCAAAGCCGATGCGGGGATAGGCGTGCCACAGGATGAGCGCATCGTAGCCGCCGAATTCGCGTTCGCCGTGCGCGAGGAATTCACGGTAGCCGCCATCGTAAAACAGCAGATCGCACATCATGACGAAAGCGAGGTTGAACGTCCTGCCGACCCATGCGAAATCGGGCGAACGGTAGATCGCGTCGTCGTAGTTGAGCAAGAAGCGCGTCGCTTCACGCCAGCGGTGAAGTTCCCGCCGCCATTCGTCCCAACTTACCCCGTCGGGCGCGGGGATCAGCGCGTGCATGGTTGTTTGCCTCTCCGAATGCTAGTCGGAGGCGGAAACCCCCGAACGCGCGGACTCTTGCTTCGCCGTGCCAAAATCATCGCGCGAGGCACGCGCCAGCGGTACGCCATGACTATACGCAGACTTAGCGATGGCGTGTGTGCTCACCGGCAGAGTCAGGACGGCGAACACCGCCAGCGCGATCACCTTGCCGGTAACTTCGGGCAGCAGAAACGCCGTCCCCACCAGCAGCCCGAACAACCCCAGCGTCGAGACTTTCCCCGTCGCGTGTAGGCGGGTGTAAATGTCGGGCATTCGCACCAAACCGAGTACGCCGACCACCGAAAAGAACAAGCCGAACAAGATCGCCGCGATGGCGAGAATTTCGCCCACTAGAATAACCGTCCTTCAGAAATATACCGCGCCAGCGCCAGCGTACCAATGAATCCGAGTGCCGCCAGCGCGATGGCGATGTCCACGAACATCGCTTCATGACGCAGCGCCGCCAGCACCATGATGATCCCGATCAGCAGCGTGGTGATCGCGTCGATTGCCTGCAAACGATCTGCTGCGCTTGGACCGACCATCATGCGGTGCACACACGGCACGATCAGCACGATCAGCACGATCAGGGTGATTTGCAGAATCAGGGAAACTAACTCACTCACGGAACAACCTCCGGTTGGATACTCGGCGGCACGGATGCCACGCGATCCACCGAACGCCCGAGGATGCGGTTGAGCAGGCGCAGGCGTTTAGCTTGCGCAGCAGGCGCGCTCTGCGCCGAAGCTTCAACATCCAAGCAGTGGACGTACATCGTCTTGCCACCGTCGAAATCGACGACCAGTTCACCGGGCGTGATCGTGATGCCATGCGCGCTGAACGCCGTCACCACGTCGTTTTCGTCGGCGTCCTGCGTGGAGACCGCCAGCACGCCGGGATTCATCGGCAGTTTCGGGTTGAGCACGCGCTTCGCCACATCGACGCTCGACAGGAAGATGTCACGGCACAGCGTAACCGAATACACGACCAGCGCGACGAGTTGATCGGGCAGCGCCCGCCACGACACAGCGCGCGCGTCCGGGCGCACCAGCACCGAGATCGCCACGCCGATCACCAGCCCGACCAGCAGACTATCCAGCGAGACGCTGCCCGTGACGAGCATCCACGTCAGCGCCAGCGGAAGCGCAAGGATGAGGGAGACCGGCATCAGCTATCCTCCTAACACGCTGCGAATGTAGAGGTCAGGGTTTTCCAGCCGCGCGACGGCTTCGGTCGCAAGCTGTACCAATGGGACGGCGTACAGCCCAAGCACGACACACAGCCCGACCAGCAGCGCCGGGGCGACGAGGCTGTCGCCATACGGCTTGAGGTGCAGTTCGGGATCGGGCTGCTTCTGGAAAATGTGCTGCCACGTTCGCATCATGTACATCAACGTGATCACGCCCGCCGCGACCGCCAGCCCGATGACAATCCAGCTTTCCGCCTCGATCCCGCCGCGCATCAACGCCAGCTTGCTGATGAACCCGTTGAGCGGAGGCACACCCGCGAGCGCCAGCCCACCGAGGAAGTAGAGTATCCCCAGCGCGCCGAGCGTCTTCCCTGCCCCGGCAATGTCGGTCAAGCGGGCGCTCTTGTTGGGCATCCGGCTGGCAATCGCGCCCGTCAGCATGAGCAGCGAGGATTTGATGAAGGCGTGATTGATCGTGTAGACGAGCGCCCCGACCAGCGCCAGCGGCGTTCCCCAACCGATCCCGATCAGGATGAAACCGATCTGCCCGAAGGTCGAATAGGCGAGCATCCGCTTGGCGTCATAGGTGCGCAGCGCCGCCAGACTACCGAAATACACGCCGATGATGCCAAGCACGATCAGCAGTGCGCGCACCAGCGGCGCTTCGACCGTGAACAGCAGCAGCGTCAGGCGCAGCAAGCCGTACACCCCGACTTTCACCACGACCGACGACAGCACCGCATGGACGGGCGTCGGCGCGGCGGTATGGAAGTCCGGCTGCCAGAAATGGAACGGAAAGACCGCGCTTTTTGTCAGGAAGGCGCACATCAACATGACTGCCGCCGCCTGTGCCAGCAGCGGACGATCCCCGCCTTCCAGCACCCGCGCGATGTCCGCCAGTGTGAGCGTGCCGAAAGTCGCGTAAATCGCCGCGATCCCCGCCAGCAGGAACAGCGACCCCATGCTGCTGATCAGCAGGTATTTGATGGCAGCTTCCACGCCGAGGCGATTGTCTGAAATGCCTACCAGCACGACCGACGAGATCACCATGAGTTCTTGAAACACGAACAGCGTGAAGATGTCGCCGGTATAGAACGCGCCGTGCAGCCCTGACGCCATGCACAGATAGAGCGGCACGAAACCGGGAAGCTGGACACAGCGATCTTTGCAGCCGAGGACGTAGATCATCCCCGCAAGGACGACCGTCGTCGCCATGACTTCGAGCATCGCCGAAAGCAAATCCGGCGCGAGGACGATGCCGAAAGGCGGCTGCCATCCGCCAACCTGATACGTTTGCACGCCGCCGACCCAGTTCGCATACAGCACGCCGAGGCTCGCCAGCCACGCCAGCAGCAGCGCCACCAAGCCGATCCAACGCTGCACACGCACATGCGCGGAGAATAGGACGGCAAGCGCCGCGCTGCCGAGCGGCACGAACACCGGAACCAGCACCAGAGGATTGTTCATAAACGATACCTAGCCCTTAAGCTGATCGAGGGTGTCCGAGTCGGCAGTCTGGTAACGCCGCGCCGACACGGCGATCAAGCCGAGCAAGATCGCATACGAGCCGAAGCTGATGACGATTGCCGTGAGCAAAAGCGCCTGCACGAGCGGATCACTGATCGCGCCGCGCTCGACGTTCTGCGCATACGCGGGAAACACGCCGTTGAACGCGCCGACCGCGATAAACAGCAGATTGATCGCCGTGAACAGGATGTAGAAACCCATCGCCGTCTTGATCAAGTCACGGCGCAAAAGCTGAAACACGCCGAGCGCGAACATAAGCCCGATGGTTACTGCAAAAATGACGTTCATTGCGGTTCAATCTCCCGGGGATGCGCTATCGCTTCCAAGACTAAGCTGCTGCTTCCGAATACAGTGAGAAAAATGCCCGTCTCGTAGATGAAGGTCGATGACAGGTGCAAATGTGCGGGCAGTGGAATGTCGAAACTGGTGTGCGTCAGGAAAGGCAGACCGAACAGCATCGGCAGCGCCGCGTTCAGCACGACCAGCCCGATTCCCGCCCCGATCAAGCGGCGCGGTCGCAGCCATGCCAAGCGCTGGCGCGTTTCATGGTAGCCGAAGACAACATACCACAGCGCCACGCCCAAACCG
>JACSRG010000381.1 GCA_014879865.1 Anaerolinea sp. | reverse complement strand
GCTCTCCGGCGGCGAGCGCAACCGCGTCCACCTCGCCAAGGTGCTCCAGCGCGGCGGCAACGTGCTCCTCCTCGACGAGCCCACCAACGACCTCGACGTGGACACCCTGCGGGCGCTGGAAGAGGCGCTGGAGGATTACGCCGGCTGCGCCGTCATCATCTCCCATGACCGCTTCTTCCTCGACCGCATCGCCACCCACATGCTGGCCTTCGAGGGCGACAGCCATGTGGAATGGTTCGAGGGCAATTTCGCGGATTATGAGGAAGACAAGAAGCGGCGCCTGGGGACGGACAGCGTCATCCCGAAACGGATCCAGTATAAGAAGTTTTCGAGATGAGGTGTTATTAGCTGCCGGAGAACTACGGGGCTAATTAATTTATCTCAATCAAATAATGAAGTAATTCACTTCAAGTCCAAATTCCCAGCGCCCTCAGCCATTGCCCCGCTGCGCGGGAGTCGTGCGCTGGACCCCGGATCGGCGCTCCACCTTCGGTGTCGCTGGTCCGGGGAACGGCGCCGGCTGCGCCGTCGCTTGGCCGGGGAGCGGCTTCGGGCTTCGGCTGCGCGGCCGCAGTTCCAGGACCCACCCTCGCGCCCCACCGCTACGACGAAATCATTCGCGGTGCAGCGCGGCTCGCGCCATCGGCAGAATACCCTTTCGGCACAGATCGCTTGGGGCGCGATGTGCTCAGCCGGGTGCTGTGGGGCGCGCGCGATATGATCGTGCTGCCTACGCTCACCACCGTTCTTTCTGTGCTGTTCGGTACGGCGATTGGCTTGACGCTTGGCTATGTCGGCGGCTGGCTCGATAACGTCGTCTCGCGGGCACTGGACAGTTTGCTGGCAATCCCCGCGCTGATTCTGGCGCTGGTCATGCTCGGCACGATTGGACCGTCCGCCATCGGGATCGTGTTCGTCGTCGTGATTCTGTACACGCCGATTGTCGCGCGCGTCGTCCGTGCCGCCACCTTGAGCCTGCGCACGAGCGGCTATATCGAAGCGGCGAAACTGCGCGGCGAGTCCCGGTTTTACATCCTCTTTCGGGAGATTCTGCCGGGCGTACTGCCCGCGCTGGTAGTCGAGGCATCGCTGCGCTTCACCTACGCGATCTTCCTGACCGCTTCGCTCGGCTTTCTCGGTTTGGGCGTGCAACCGCCGTCGCCGGATTGGGGACGGATGGTCAACGAAGCGCGCGATTCGTTTGCGCAAACCCCGTGGGCGCTCTGGTTTCCTGCCGGGGCGATTGCGCTGCTCATCATCGGGGTGAATCTCCTCTCCGACGGTTTACGCCGGGTTTTCCGGTATGAGGGTCAGCTTGGATGACGCCAGTTATTCAGGTCGAAAACCTGTTTCTGGACTATAAACTGAACGACGAGTGGGTGAATGCGCTCTATGACATCTCGCTGACCATTCAGCCGCTCGAAATTCACGGCTTGGTCGGCGAAAGCGGCAGCGGCAAATCGACGCTGGCGCTCGCGCTGATGAACTATCTCGCGCCGAACGCGCGCATCCGTTCCGGCAGCGTGCTTTTCGACGGCGCGACTCTGCTCGACAAGCCACCGGCGCAGATGCGCGCCATCTGGGGCAAAGACATTAGTCTCGTTGCGCAGGATTCGCTGGCGGCGCTCAATCCGTCGCATCGCATCGGCGATCAAATCGCCGAGGTGTCGCGGCTGCACGAAGGTCTCTCTAAGGCAGAATCCCATCGGCGCGCCGTCGAAATGCTGCGGCGCGTCAAAATCGCGGATGCCGACAGCGTCGCACGGCGCTACCCGCACCAGTTGAGCGGCGGGATGCAGCAGCGCGTCAGCATTGCGATGGCACTCAGCACCCGTCCGCGCCTGCTCGTACTGGACGAACCGACCACCGCGCTCGATGTGACCACACAGGCGGTCATCGTCGATCTGTTCCGGGAACTGATCCGCGATAATCAGGCGGCGGCGCTGTACGTCTCGCACAATCTCGGCTTGGTCGCGCAGCTTTGCGACCGCGTGACCGTGCTGTATGGCGGCGAGGTCATGGCATCCGCCCCGGTCACTGAAATCTTCAAACGCGCGCTGCATCCCTACACGATCAGCCTGCTTGCCAGCCTCCCGCGCTTGCTCGAAGGGACGGAGACACGCCTACCCACCATCGAAGGGACTGCGCCTTCGCTCAATGCCCGTCCGCAGGGCTGCGTGTTCGCGCCGCGCTGCCCGGTCGCCCTGCCGCTGTGTCATGAAGTCAAGCCGCCGCTGGAAGAAGTCACGGCTGGACGACTGATCAAGTGCCACCGCTGGCGCGAAATCGCCGAGGGTTCACTCACGATTGATACGTCTCCTAGCGCCGATGTGATTCCCGCTCCGCCGCATGACAGCTACGTGCTGACTGCCGACGACATGCGCAAATCGTTCGGCGCGCCAACACTGATGGATCGCATCACCATGCGCCCGCCGCACGAGGTGCGCGCCGTCGATGGCGTGTCGCTCAAGGTCTTGAACCGTTCGACGCTTGGCTTGGTGGGTGAAAGCGGCAGTGGCAAGACGACACTTGCCCGCTTGATCGTCGGGCTGGATACCGCCGACAGCGGCACTATGGAACTGCTCGACATCGCCCTGCCCAACCGCCTCGACGCGCGCACACCGGAGATGCTGCGCAGCTTGCAGATGATCTTCCAGAATCCGAATGACGCGCTCAACCCATACCAGACCGTTGGCGCGCAGATCGCCCGGACGATCAAACGGCTCGGCGACAAGTCGCTGACCCGTGAAGCGATCAAAGCGCGTGTGATCGAACTGCTCGAAGCAGTGCGCCTGCCCGCTGACTACGCGAACCGTTATTCCAGTGAACTCAGCGGCGGCGAAAAACAGCGCGTCGCCATCGCCCGCGCCTTCTCGACCAATCCGGCGCTCGTGCTCGCCGACGAGCCGACCTCGTCGCTCGATGTCTCGGTGCAGTCAGTGATCTTGAATTTGCTCAAAGACCTGCGCGCGCAGCAAGGCTCGTCCTATGTGCTGATTTCGCACGACCTTAACGTCGTCAGCTATCTCGCCGATTGGGTCGCCGTGATGTATCTGGGCGAAATCGTGGAGGAAGGCACGGCGGCTCACGTTTACACGACTCCGTCACACCCCTATACTGAAGCACTTGTGTCGGCAATCCCGAATCCTGATCCGGGGGCAGCGTCGAAGCACATCCGACTGGACGGCGATCTGCCGGATCAACTGCCGCGCGGCTGCCGTTTTCACACCCGCTGCCCGCGCAAAATCGGCGCGATCTGCGAGACCGACGCCCCGCCCTACCGTGACGCGGGCGAGGGACATTTCATTCGCTGTCACATTCCCGTCGAAGAACTGGCGGTTTTGCAGCAAGCTCCGCCGCAGCCGGAGAAAGTCTAGATGCTCCGTTTTCTCGCCCGTCGCATCGTCCTGCTTGCCGTCACCCTGCTCGTTACATCGGCGGTAGTCTTCGCCCTCACGCAAATCCTGCCCGGCGATGTTCCGCGCCTGATCCTCGGACGTGATGCGCCACCGCAGGCGATTGAAAACCTGCGCGAACAGCTCGGCTTGAATCAACCCGTGCCGCAGCAGTACATCAACTGGCTGACGGGCTTCATCAGCGGCGACTGGGGGACATCCTTTACCGGCGGCAACGCGCCCATCCGCCCGCTGATCATGGATCGACTCGGCAATTCGCTGCGACTCGCCGCGCTCACACTCGTCATCAGCATCCCGATCTCGATCACATTGGGCGTGATCGCGGGCTTGCGCGAAAACTCATGGATCGACAGTCTGATCTCGATCCTCACGCTGTCGGTGGTTGGACTGCCGGAGTTCGTGACGGGCTTGATCCTGATCAACGTGTTCGCGCTCGGCTTAGGCTGGTTTCCCGCCAGCGCCACCGCCCCGATCAGCGCCCCGCTCGGCGAATGGATTCGCCAGTTGATCCTCCCGGCGATCTCGGCATCATTCGTGCTGATGGCGTATGTCGTCCGCATGACGCGCGCAGGCGTGATCGACGAACTCAAGAAGACCTACGTGCGTACCGCGATCCTCAAAGGTGTGCCGCAGAGTCAGGTGATACTCCGGCACGTGCTGCGGAATGCGCTTCTGCCCACCATCACCGTGATCGCCGTGTCGTTCGGCTGGCTGATCGGTGGGCTGATCGTCATCGAGAATGTGTTCAGCTTTCCCGGTGTCGGGCGGCTGATGACGGCGGCGGTCGAGCGCAAAGACATCCCATTGATGCAAGCCGTCGTCATGGTGACGATTTTCTTCTTTGCCATCTCCAACCTTGCCGCCGACGTGCTGTATGCCCTGCTCAACCCGCGCATCCGCTTGGAATAACTGGCTTTGCGCATTAACACCGTTACAATAGGATCACGTCAGCGTCGCAAGTTATGAAAGGAATGTCTTCCCATGCCGCTCTACGATTACCGCTGTGCCAATGGGCATCTGTTCGAGGCGCGGCACGGCTTTGACGCTCCCGCGCCACCCTGTCCCGTGTGCGCAGAAATCGACGTTCAGCGCGTGATCACATCCGCGCCGGGGGTTATGCAGGGCATGAGCGCCAGCGTCAGCCCGAACGCCAGCAAAGCCGAACTCACGGCGAAATGGGCGGAAGAAACGCCGAAGCTGCGTGAGAAACTGGTCAGCAAGCTCGGCGAGGAGACCGTCAACAAGTATGCGCCGACGCTCAACGCCAAGTACGACTGAATCCGCTGGCAGCCCAACCCGTATTGACGTTACACTAGAGATTACTGAGTGTCGATTGACACGCTCCGAACGGACGCTACACTAAGGGCAGATTGGCACACAAGGGACAAGCATATGGCGTTGAAAGTGACGTTGTTCGGCGGCACGGGGCAGGGAAAAACGTGCTACACGCTGGCGCTGCTGTATCTGATGGTGGACGGCGTCGATGGTTTCCGCATTGAAGACGAAGACGTGAACACCACGACGAAGTACATGAAGCCGTGGGCGGACTTCGTCATGGAGAAAGAATGGCCCGCGCCGACAATGGGTCGCCGTGAAGATAAGTTCCGGCTGTACTTCCAAGACCAGTTCATCACCGATTTTCTCTGGGTCGATTATCAGGGCGGCGCGATCAACCAGCCAACCGACGAATCCGACGCGGCGGCGCAGCTTCACGCCGATATTCAGGAGAGCAACGCCGTCATCATCGTGGCGGATGCCTATACCATCGCCACCCGCCCGCTGATCGAAGCGCGCATGTTGACCTCCGCCCCGCTGATCTTCCATCTGCTCAACAGTTATAAATTCAAGCCCGCGCAGGAAGGCGAAATGGGCGTCAACGAGGGCATTACGATCACGATTGTCCTGACGAAAGCTGATGCGCTGCCGGACGAATTCAAAGAGAATAACTACGAGAAGCTCTACGCCCGCGCGCGGCAGGTCTTCCAAGGCGTGCATGATTTCGTACTGGAGGAACGGTCGAAGGTCAGCGGGCTGCGTCCGTGGCTTTATCCCTCCGCGATGTTGGCGGTGTCGATTGTCGGCGACGGCAACGCGGCGCTGGCGACCGAGGGCAAAGGCTATGAACTGGCGAGCTTTACGCTCGAAGGCGCACCAGAACCGGAGAACGTGCAGTTTCCCTTCCTCTACGCGATTGGCAACGAACTCGACCGGACGGCGCTCGTGTTGGAGGAGCACATGACCGATCTCGAAGCGCGTCTCACCCGCTTGGATAAAAATGTACTGGCGCGGATTCTGCGCGGTCGGACTATCAAGCAGCTTCATGAGGAACGGCACGAAATGGCGGAACGGTTGAAGGCGCTCGAACCGAAAATCCGCACCGTGACCAAAACCGCGAACAAAAAGATGCGCCCGCTGCTCGTATGATGCGCTACGAGCAGTTTCTATTCACACGCAATCAAGAACGTGATTTCACGGCGTTCGTGCGTCCGTCGGCGCTGAGTAACAAGGACGTGAGCGCCATCGGCAACATCTTCAATTACGTGCACGAAGTCGCCCGGCTGGCACGCTCGTTTCCGAGCATCTACTGCTTTCCTATGGGAGAGTACTACCTGCTCGTGCGCCATTACAACAGTGGACGCCGTCATGCCGGACGCGCCATCGGCGTGATCGAAGGGATCGCCGTGCATCAAAGCGATGGTGCGGAACTGGCGGTCGCGCTGCCGTCGTTCATCGCGGACATCAACCGCCTCAACGTGCTAGATGGCGGCATGGACATCAACCAGCAGTCGGTTACCCTGTCGCCGCTCTACGAGTGGCATGGGAGCAAGGCGGATCGGCTGCCGAACGACGAGTTCGTCGCCGATTTCCTCACCCGCATTGACGGCGAGCGCTTGTATCTGCCCTTTTCGCGGCGTGGACTGCGGCTGCTTCAAGCCGTGCTGAGCTATCAGGCGTACAGTTCGCCGCCGCTGTTCGCCTTTGGCACCAATTCGAGCGTGCTCGGCGAATTCGACGCGCGTGATATCGCCATTGACATGGTCAGCTACTTCAACACCGACGTGCCCGCGTATCGCAGCCGGCAAACGGGGCAGCGCACGGGCATTCCAACCCCCATGCCCCCGGATGACGACGATGACGATTTGCCCGCACCATCAATGGCGCTGCGCCCATCGCTTCCCGATGATGTGATAGCGGTGTCGGATGACACGCAGCCTGAACTGCTAGGCGAACGTCCGGTCACGCGGGCAGCACCTCGACCGCGCGAACAACGTGAATTCATCGGCGATGACAGCGCCGACGAGACACCGTTGTTGACCATTCGTGAGATGCGAGATCGCATTCGTGCCGAAACGCAGAAGGAACCACCGCCCGCGCCCAGCGGATTTGATCCGCTGCGCTGGATTGTTCGGTTGTTCGAGGCGCTCGTTTCCCCAAAACACAAATAGGAGAGGATTCACGATGCAGGGCACATGGATCAAATACACCCCGAGTGACAGCACGACCGAAATCTTTAATATTGAGCATGCGACGCGCTTCCGGCACGTCGATACGCCGCACGAAGCCTTCGTCGAAGTCCACGCAGATGGCGCGGTACACACGATCACGCGTATGGTCGATCCTGAAGCCTATCAAATCGTCCTGCGTTACATTCAGCAGATCACCGGTTTTGAAGTCGGTTGACATTTGGATGCGGCGGCTGACAGCCGCCGCTTAGTTGGAAGTCATCAAGGGCACTGACAGCAGCGCCAGCGCCTTTTTCCACTCAGGTGCTGCCGCGCCGATCCCATCCAGCATCTCCAGCAGGTGAGGGAGTCCCGCCTCGATGATCCCCGTTGGTACGCGTTGATGGAATTCGAGCAGCCGACTGAGTTCATCGGGATGATGTAAAAAGGCGATGACCCAGTTTCCCAATGTCGATGAGGTCATGGGTTTGCCTGCCAAACCATGATCGCTGCGCAGATAATTGATCAGTGCCGGCAGTTGTTGATCGTAGATGGCGCGGACTGGACCGATGGTCGTGCTCAGGATCTCCCCGTCGATGGAGCCAACCAGACTTTGAAAGTATTCATTCTGGAGCAGTTCTTCTGTGTTCAGTTCGAGCAGTCCCTGCACATCTTCGGCGGGGATACCAATATGACTCGCAAGTAGTTCAATGATCATAGCGACCTCCATGTTCTGCAACCATGTGCGACGGTTAATATGCGATTGTCATTCACAGCTTATGAATTAATGGTATGACGCACAGGAAAAACGCGCAAGTCAGGGGATTTGTTTATGCCACACGCCCGTCCATTCGGGCAGGATAGTGCGCTTGTCTTTCAGGAGTCGATCTGCTAACTCACTGCCAAAGAAGAAACGCGTGCGTTCCGCAGCGGCTTCAGGCGACTCGAAACGATAGTCGGTCGGCACGACGCTGCGTCGAAAACCGTAGACGGATTCGAGCAGGCGGTAGAAGGCGGCAAGATTTTCGGTCGGCGGCTGCGGCGCTGACGTCCCCGTTCCGAGCGTCTCGATGATGATCACGCTGCCGCCCGGTTTCAACACCCGCTCCATCTCGCTCAAGGCTGCGCCGACCACGTCGCGCCATTCGCCGGGGAACCATCCGCACGAATGTCCCAGACTCCAACCGGCGATCACGACATCGGCGGTGCGCGCTTTCACCGGCAGTGCGGCATTGTCGGCAACCATCGTCAGCGCGTGATCGAAGCCGCCTGCCCGCAGTTTCTCTTGAGCAATAGCAAGCATCTTGGGTGATAGATCGAATGCCATGATCCGATCCACGAGGGGAGCGGCATACAGGGTAATGCGCCCCGTACCCGCCCCCATTTCGACGACATTCAGCCCATCGAGCGGACACAGCGCGTGCAGCGTCGTCCACAGGTTGCCCTGATAATCCTCGCAGGCAACCATCGCATCGTAGGCAGCCGCTTCTTCCGCGTAGATGTGGTGAAAGTCGGTCATTGTTCCTCTAGCTGCTGAACGCCGTGATCTGATCTTGGAGCTTGCCGGAGTCCACTTCGGGATGCTGATCGACCAGCGCCTTGAAGCGCAGCATGTACTCGACCAACTTCTGCGCCGTGTATGCCTCGAAGCGCATGGTGATCGCGGGCTGCGTGTTGCTGGCGCGGACTAAGCCCCACCCCTGATCGAAGATCGCGCGCGCGCCATCCACCGTGACCACCTCAAAATCCTTGTCCAATGCCTCGCGGATTTCGTCGATAATCTGGAACTTGAGCGCGTCCGGCGTGGACATGATGACTTCCGGCGTGGCGACCAGCTTGGGGATTTCCTCGAACAATTCGCCGATGGTCTTGCTGCTGTTCGAGATGATTTCGAGCGTTTTGAGCGCGACCAGCGGCGCATCGTCGAAACCGTAGTAGTTTTCGCCGATGAAGAGGTGCCCGCTGACCTCACCGCCCAACGGTGACCCGACTTCGCGCATCTTCAGTTTCATCAGGCTGTGTCCCGATTTCCACATCACCGGGACGCCGCCATATTTGCGGATTTCGTCCGGCAGCGCCTGCGACGCCTTGACGTCGAAGACAATCGGCGCGCCGGGCTGACGGTTGAGCAGGTCACGCGCCAGCAGCGCCAGCAGCCGATCCGCCGCGATATGATGCCCGTGATTGTCGATGAACCCGCAGCGATCCGAGTCGCCGTCGAACGCCAGACCGAGATCCGCGCCGACTTCGACGACCTTCGCCTCAAGGTCTTTGGTCATTTCGGGGTCTTCCGGGTTCGGCAGGTGGTTCGGGTATGTGCCATCCGGCTCACAGTACAAACAGGTGACGTTGATGCCCAAGTCGCGCAGCACCTGCGGCACGACGCTGCCGCTCAAGCCGTTGCCCGCATCCATGACCACGTTGAGCGGACGCGCGATCTTGACCTTCGTCTTGATTGCCTCCATGTGCTTATGCAGCATGTCGAAATCCTGAACGACCGTTCCCTGACCCGCCGCAAATGCGTCCGCCTGAATGATTTTGAGCAGTTCTTGAATCTGCTGATCTGCCAGTGCCAGCGACCCATACGCCATCTTGATGCCGTTATAACTGGTATCAAGGTGGCTGCCCGTGATCATGACGCCCGCGCCCCGCTCGCCATAGCTGGCGGAAGCGAAGTACACGGTCGGCGTGAGTACCTGCCCGATGTCGGTGACATTCATGCCGGTCGAGGTCAAGCCGTCCATCAGCGCGAGCCGGAGCGGTTCGGACGACATGCGGTTGTCCTGCCCAACAAACACGCGCTCCGTGCGGAATTCCTTCGGCAGATATGTCCCTAACGCCTTGCCGACATACCGTGCCAAGTCGGGCGTAAGCTGCGGATTCGCACCCGCGACCGTCCCCCGGATGTCATACTTGCGAAAAACCGTTGTCACCACCTGCGCCATACCCTATCCTCCCGTAAGATTATTCCGCTGCAACCTTGATTTCTTTGCCATCCACCGTAGCGGCGAAATTTAAACCCTCATCATTGGCGTCGATCCGCACCAGCGTCCCGGCGGGCGGGTTTGCGCGCAGCAGGAAGTCCGCCAGTGGTTCGCGCACCGAGCGGCGAATGATACGCCGCAGCGGGCGCGCGCCGAATTCCGGTTCGTCATTTTGATCGAGCATCCAGCGCATCGACGCCTCGGTGAACTCCAGCTTCAAGCCGCGTTCTTCGCCGAGCTTGGTTTCCTTCTTCAGCAGCAGCTTGAGGATGTCGTACAGGTCTTCGTCCGACAGCGCGTTGAACATAATGATTTCATCCAAGCGGTTGAGGAATTCAGGGCGGAAGAACGTCCGCACTTCATCCATCACCGACTCGCGCACATCGTCGTCGATCACCGTCACGGCGAGGTGTTCCGAGCCGAGATTGCTCGTCAGGATGATGACCGTCTCGCTGAAGTAGGTGGCATTGCCGCGTCCATCGGTCAAACGCCCCTCTTCGATCATCTGGAGCAGAATATCGAGCACGCGCGGATGCGCTTTTTCGACCTCGTCAAACAGCACGATGATGTAGGGCTGCTGGCGCACACGCTCGGTTAGCTGACCGCCCGCCTCGCTGTCTACGTAGCCGCTCGGCGACCCGATCAAGCGGTTGAGGCTGCTCTCGTCTTTGAATTCGGACATATCGAGCGGCAGCATGGCGTCTTCGCTGCCGAACATGAATTCCGCCAGCGCACGCGCCAGTTCCGTCTTGCCGACACCCGTCGGACCGAGGAAGAGGAATGCACCAATCGGACGCTTGGCGTCCTTCAAGCCGACGCGCGCCGTCTTAATCGCGCGGCTGACCGACAGCACGGCTTGATCCTGACCGATCAGGCGCTCCTTGATGTGTTCGACCATGCTGGCGTAGCGCACGCGCTCATCCTGCCCCAGCTTGTTGACCGGAACGCCGGTCATCTGGCTGGCTGCCAGCGTGACATCTTCCGCGTCCAGTGTCGAGTCGGCGTCTTCCGGCTTGCCGGGGACGCTGACCTGATTGCGGCTCATGACCACCATCGCCGCCGCACGGTGCAGCAGTTGTTCGGCGCTGCGCGGCTGCGGGTTAGCGGTCATGTAGCGCTTGGACAGCCGCGCCGCCAGCATCAGCGATTCGTCCGCCACCGTGAGCGCGTAATCCGACTCGATGTGCGGTTTCATCACCCGCAGCATCTCGATGGTCTCTTCGACGCTCGGCTCTGGTACGCGCAAAAGCTGCGTATGCTCGGTGATGGCATTCATCCCCGCGAGGCGCTGCGAGTATTCAGCTTCGGTCGTCGTGCCGATGATGACCGGATCGTTATTCAAAAACGCCTTCTGGATCATCGGGGTCGCTTTGGCGAATTCCGCCTTGATGGGACCGCCGAAGAAGCGGTGAATGTGCGGGATGAACAGAATCCCGCCCGCCGCTTGACTCAACCCGGCGCGGATCGCCTTCTGGTCGCTGTCGAGCAGCGCGGTCTCATCGACCTGCACGAGACTTTTGAGGTTCTTAGGACCTTTCCCTTCGGACATCAGCAGCGCGAGGCTGTACGCCAGTGTGCGCTTGCCAACACCATCGGGTCCAATCAGGATCACATGGCGATTGACCGCCTGCGACAGGATGTTGTTCAGGTCACGAAGCAGGTTTTCGCGGAAGAAGACCGCCCGCAGCTTGCCCGTTTTCGACGCCGCGACGTGATCCTTCGTCGTTCCATCCATGCGAATGATCTGCGAGGTATCGGACAGCACGTCGGCAATCGCCTTCGGCGTGATCCCGTACTGGCGCAGCAGACCGCTGGTGCTGATGGTACTTTCCGCCATGACTGCCAGCATATGGTCAGTATCGACGCGCACCTGATCCTGTGAGTTGGCGAGGCTGAGGGCATCATCCGTCAAGATGATGGATTGCTTGGAGAGCGGTACAGAGCGGTTGCCCTTCGCCAAAAAGTCGAGATTGCCGTTTTGATCACGGCGGCTCTCGACGGCGAGGACGGTCTGCCGATCCAGCTTGTCGAGGTCAGCACCGCGCCCGCTCTTGAACGTGTCTAGGAGGCGCGCCGCCGCCGTCTCTTTGCGGCGCAGGAGCGCCAAGAGGATCAGTTCCGGCATGATGACGGTCTTCTTGTACTGATCTTTCAGCGCAACGGCGTCATTCATGACCTCTGTCAGGTCTTTAGACAAGAGATCGGGGTTGAGCGTTCCCATGAGTAGGCAAATCCTGTAGTCATTGATCTACGCGAATAAAAGTTAGCGTGAAACGGGACTGCGGACAAGGTGCGTTCCGCGCTCACGCGGAACCCGGCACGCCCCACGCTGCGATCATACCTCATTCTGGACGGATCGGCGCTACGACTCGTCGTGACTTCCGGCAGGCAGTTCCGGCGCAAGCGTGATCGCCAACCGTCCGGTTGCGGGCTGCGCCCCGAACAAGACCGCACACGCCGCCGGAACCGCCGGACGCGCCGGTGTGTAGGTCAGCGCGTACCCGGCAATTTGAGGAAAAGTCTGCCAATCATACGGCGACCACAGGGCGACCGCAATCGTTTTTTCCGGCGGCAGCGCGTTGACGAGTGCCTGCTGTTCGAGGTTGCGAATCGCATCCTGTGTCCAGACGATCACCACGTCCGACTGCGCCGCCGCACCGACCGCCCAGCCGATCTGCTCCGCCGTCGGGTTGTCTGCCACGCCGACCCAGCGAATATCATCCCGGTACAATACGCATTCTTGTTGGATTTGGTAGCGCGTCGCCAAGAAAATCACCGCGACGCTGCGATCTGGCTGTACCGGGATGAGGTTATTCCGGTCATATGCCACCGTCGCCCCCGCGCTGTACAACTGGTTGAAGACCTCGGCGTGCGCCGCGATGTTCATGCGTTCGTCTACGGCTGCCGGGTCAAGCGGCTGCCAGTTCATCACGCCGAAACGCTCTTTAGCGGCAAGGATGCGCTCGACCGACTCGTCGATGCGGCTTTCGGGGATATTGCCCGCCTCGACCTCGGCGACGATCCGCTGAATTCCCGCTTCGACCACTGGCAGTCCGATCCCCGGTCCCATCGAGAGCACATCGACGCCCGCATTGACTGCCATCACCAGCGCATCATAGAGGTTGTAGTATAGATCAACGGCGTTCATGTCCATCGCGTCGGTGAGGATCAGTCCATCGAAGCCCATTTGCTCACGCAGCAGCCCCGTGACGATCTCCGGTGAGAGCGACGCGGGCAAACCGGGTGTCGAGTCCAGCGCGTCATAGTCGATGTGTGCGACCATCACCGCCGCGACTCCGGCATCGACCGCGTGCTGGAACGGCACAAGCTCGACCGTTTCAAGGCGTTCGCGTGATAGATCAAGCCGGGGGAGCGTACCGTGCGAATCCTCGGATGTTTCGCCGTGTCCGGGGAAATGCTTGGCGGTCGCCAGCACGTTCAACGACTGCGATCCCTCAATGTAAGCGCTGATCGTTTCGCCGACGATCTGCGGATCGCTCCCGAACGAGCGGCGCGTGATGATGGGGTTGTCAGGGTTGGTTTCAAGGTCGGCGACCGGCGCAAGGTTCATGTTGATGCCGACGGCGGCGAGTTCTTCCGCCGTCGCGCGTCCGGCAGCGTATGCCATGTCCGTACCTGCCGCCGTGATCAGCAGGGGCGTGGGGAACATCGTGAAGCCGTCCGGCAGGCGGGTCACAACACCGCCCTCCTGATCGACCGCGATCAGCAGCGGAATCCCGCCCACATCGCTCATGGTCTGCTGGTAGCTGTTGGTCAGCCGCGTGACCGCATCAGGAGTCCCGGCGTTCGACGTGAACAGCACGACCAATCCCGGCTGATACTGCCGGAGGAATGCCGCGCCTTCCTCGGTCAAGATGCTGCCGTGCAGCGTGACCATGAACATCTGCGCGACTTTTTGCGCTAGGGTAAGCTGATCAATTAGGGGCAACTGCGCTCGAACCGCCGTTGCCCCCACAATAAGCACGCTGAATAAAACGCCGACCAATCGTCGTTTCAACTAATCAACCTGTTCACTCAACCGGTAACCAATGCCGCGCACGTTGACGATCAAATCCTCGTCCTGTCCTGCCCCCTTCAGCTTACGCCGGAGATTGCTCACGTGCGGGCGGATCACTTCGCGGGCTTCGGCTTCATCGACCGCATAGCCGCGCACTTCGCGCACCAGTTCATGGCACGACACGACCCGTCCACGATGCGCCGCCAGATACAGCAGCAGATCGAACTCGGTCGGCGTCAAATCGATCCGGTGATTGTCTACCGAGATTTCATAGCGACCGGGATAGATCGTTAGGGGACCCAGCGTCATGACACTGCCGATGGCAACTTCGCCCGCCGCGTCGGGAAGTATCTGGCGCTCATCGCCTCCGCCGCCCTCGCGAATTGCCACGACCGTTTCCTCGGCAGCACGGCTCAGCTCATGCACATTGCTGCGGATTGCATCCAGCAAAGCGCGACGGCGCTTCAAGTTATGCGCGCGTTCGATGCCACGCTGCACACTCGCGCGGATGTCTTGGCTGGAGCTTGGCTTGATCAGGTAGTCATGCGCCCCCAACCGCAGCGCCTCGACGGCGGTGTTGAGGCTTGGATACGCCGTCATTAGAATGACAATCGTGTCGGGGTCGGTGTCCTTGATGCGTCGGACTAATTCCACGCCATCCAGCCCCGGAGGCATACGAATATCGGTGAGCACCACATCAAAGGTCTCACCCCGGATAATGTCGAGCGCATCCTCACCGTTCGAGGCTTCGCGGACGCTGTAGCCTAACCGCTGAAGCGTTTTGCTTACGGAATACCGAATGGCTGCCTCGTCATCAACGACCAGCACACTTGCAGAATCCATGCCATTCTCAGTCATACACTGCCAGCCTAGTGTTTATGGTTCATACATGAATTTTATGCTTTCTCAAGGATAGCTATATCAGCGCGAATTTGCAACTTCCAATAGCATGTCACTTACCCTTTTTATCCTAAATTTCATGAATTTTTTCGATTACATAATATGTGATGAATGTACTGTCCAATTTTACCGCGAATCGTTCGCTGATTGTCCACTGTTCGCCCCACACAATCGCGGCGATTTCGCCATCTACCGTCAGCAGCGGAAGCGTATCGCGCAGGGCGCGCGGCACTTTGTGATCGACCATCCACTCGGACAGCTTCTGCGTATGCCCGCCGAGTCCCAATGGCGTAAACCGATCACCCCGCTTGCGCGGACGCAGCCGAACTGCTGCCAGCGGCGGAATAGCAAGGCGCGCGTGCGCGGACTCGACCGCTGCGTTCGACACCTTCAGCACCCATCCGCCTCCGAGCCGAGTCTGACCGGGGACAGCCACGTCGAAGGCTTCGGCGATCTGGGGAGTCTCCGGCGGGATGGGCGCATCTTGCGGCTCGATGACGATCTCGTCGTAATCAACCCGCAAGCGCACGCCGTTTGGCAGCAGCGCGATTGTCCCTAGTACCCCATCTTCGAGGATGTCCAGCGCCGAGATTACATGCTCATAGCCCGTCTCGGAGTCCAACTGCCCCGCCGCCCATAGCAGGAGACGGCGTTTGAGGGCAACCGGCACACCGGCGAACACGTCGCGCGGAATCGTCAAACGGTCGCCACGCTTCCAGACGAATCCGTCGATGAGCTCGTCGAGTTCCGCCTGAAGATAGGCGTCTTCTTCGGCGGCAATGTCGGCAAGCTGCACCAGACTCCGGCTGATTTGCGGGTTGATCCGGCGCAGAATGGGCAGTACCTCGGCACGGATGCGATTGCGCGTATAGTCGAGGTCGTCGTTGGTCGCGTCATGACGCGGCTGAATGCCGTGTTCGGCGCAGTAGGCTTCGATGTCCGCCCGTGTGACCGTCAGCAGCGGTCGAACGAGCATGACGCCGGGGTGATCCGGCATCGGCGCGCTCATGCTCATTCCGCTTAAGCCGCGCAAACCCGTTCCGCGCAGCAAATGCAGCAGCACAGTTTCGGCTTGATCGTCGGCGTGATGTGCGGTGGCGACCATGCGCGCGCCTTGCTGGCGTGCGATCTCCGCGAGGAAGTCATAGCGTGCCTGCCGCGCTGCCGCTTCCACACCGAGTTTGCCAGCGCGCATCAACGTGGGTACGTCGGCGAACCCATGTGTACACGGGACATTCCACAGCGCGCACAGCGACTCGACATAGCGCGCATCGTCCGCGCCCGCGTCACCGCGCAGCCCGTGATCCAGTGTCGCCGCGTGAAGGCGCATCTCCAACCTGTCGCGCAGCGCGCTCAAGACGTGCAGCAGCGCCAGCGAATCCGCGCCGCCGGACACGCCGACGACGACAGTTGATTTCGGGGGGATCAGCGCGTGCCTCTGGATAACTTGAAAGACACTTGTTTGTAATGGCATAGGTCACCCGTGCTTTGTATTCACCCAAGCCCATGTTATAATGCCGCGTTGGTTATGCCGCTAGGAGATCAACTTTGTGCTGAGTCCGTTAGATTACTTCTTCGGCTTATTCTCTCTCGATATCGGCATTGATTTAGGCACTGCCAATACCCTCGTCAGTGTTCGCGGCAAGGGAATTGTGATCAACGAACCATCGTTTGTCGCCATCGAACGCAAAACACAGCGTCCGATTGAGGTTGGTTCGCGCGCCAAAGAGATGTGGAATAAGAACCCGAAAGACATCATGATCGTGCGCCCGGTGCGCGACGGCGTGATCGACAAATTCGAGGTGACCGAAGCGATGCTGCACCACCTGATCGGCAAGGCACACGAGCAGAGTTGGGTTCCCATCCCCCGCCCGCGTGTGGTGGTCGGGATTCCCAGCGGCGTCACGGAGGTCGAAAAGCGCGCCGTCTATGATGCGGCGGTGAGCGCCGGCGCGCGCGAAGTCCACTTGATCGAAGAACCGGTCGCGGCGGCGATTGGCGCGGGCTTGCCCGTGCAGGAAACACGCGGCAGCATGATCGTTGACATCGGCGGCGGCACGACCGAAGTCGCGGTGTTCTCCCTCGGCGGGATCGTCATCAGCCGGTCGATCCGCGTGGCGGGCGACGAGATGGACGAAGACATCGTGCAGTACATGCGGCGCAAACATAATCTACTCATCGGCGAACCGACTGCCGAACGGGTCAAGATCGAAAAAGGCTCGGCATTTCCCCTCCCCCGCGAAGACATCGCGCTCGTGCGCGGGCGGCATCTGGTCACCGGTATGCCGACCTCGCTGGAGGTGAGTACGATTGAAATCCGCGACGCGATCTCCGGTTCGGTGGGGATCATCGTCGATACGATCAAGGATGCCCTCGACGACACGCCACCGGAACTGGTCGGCGATTTGATGGAGAGCGGTATCTGCTTGGCGGGCGGCGGCGGTTTACTCGCCGGTCTCGCCGACCGCGTTCAGGAAGAAGTCAACATTCGCTGCTGGGTCGCCGACGATCCGCTGACATGCGTGGCGCGCGGCGCGGGTCGCGTACTTGAGGATTACAACAACCTACGCCGTCTGTTGGTCGGCTTGGAGCGCGGCAGCACGCGCCACTAAGGCGGCTGTTCGTTGACAGAGTTGCTCAATAACGAGGTTTGCTAAGTGAACGCGAATTTCCGACGGGGCTGGCGTTCGAACCGGACAGTGTTCCTGTTCGTTTCCCTGCTCGTCGCCATTGGACTGATCGTCGCCAGTCAAACCGGGCTGCTGTCGCCCTTCGAAGAGGTTCTCGCCGTCCCGCTGAACGCGATCTCCGGCGTTTTCAACCGGTTCGCGCTCGCCGTGAACGACTACACCACCCGCTTCAACGACGTTCAAACTTTGCAGGCGCGCATCGCCGATCTTGAAGAAGCCCTTGCCCTCTATCAAACCGAATTGGTCGAAGCGCGTGAGATTGTCAGCGATTACGAACGCCTGACCAGTCTACTCGACTACCGCAACAGCGTCCTCGATCAAGAAACCATTACAGCCGATGTGATCGGCGTCGATGTCGGCGGTGGCTTGCGCACCATTGCGATCAACCGGGGCACACGCGATGGCATCGCGGTCGGAATGCCCGTCGTGACCGGGCAGGGTTTAGTCGGGCGCGTGATTCAAATCAGCGCAAACGCCGCCCGCGTGATGCTCGTCACCGAGCCAACCAGCGCGGTCAGCGCGCGGTTGCAAACCACCCGGGTCGAAGGCTCGGTCGTCGGGCTGGCGTCGGGCAATCTGCTGATGGAACTCATCCCGCTCGACTCATCGGTGCGCGAAGGCGATCTCGTCATGACCTCCGGCTTGGGCGGCAACTTCCCCCCCGACGTTGTTATCGGTCAGGTGACGAGCGTGCGCCCCTCGGAACGCGGCTTGTATCAAGAGGCGCAAGTCCGCAGCTTGGTCAACTTTGACACGCTCGAATTTGTCCTCGTCGTGACCGACTTCCAGCCAATCGACCTCTCCGTTTTCGAGGAGAGCGGCGGCAGTTGAGGAACTACGCTGCACTCCCAATTCTCTTGATTGCTGCCGCCCTGCAAGCGACCTTCGCGCCGCAAATCCGGGTGTTCGGCGGCACCCCCGACCTAACGTTCCTGTGCGTATTGGCTTGGGCGATCACGGCTGATCTGGAAATCGGGGTGCTGTGGGCATTCGCTGGCGGCATCCTGACCGATCTGCTGTCCGCCGCGCCTACGGGCGCATCGGTCATCGGCTTGCTGCTGATTGTGTTCGGCATCGACGCACTGCGCCGCCAGTTCGTCAACATCAGCCTCCCGCTCGTGATATTGCTCTTGATCGGCGGGACCGTAGTCCAAAAGCTGGTTTTCGCCGTCGTGATGATCCTGTCGGGCTTCGGCATCAACCTGTTTGAGTATTCGATCTACGTCGTCGCCCCGACTCTCGCCTATAATGTGATCTTCGCGCTCCCTGTGTTCTGGTTCATGCGGCGCTTCAAGCCGCGCCGGGTGGGCGTGTAGTTAATACAGGAAAGGAGCGCCATGCAGAAGTCGAATCCATTTCAAGGCTGGCGGCTGACCTTTTTTCAAGGCATGATTTTCGCCGTGTTCGTGCTGTTCGGCGTGCGCATGTACCAGCTTCAAGTGCTGGACACTGCCGATTCGCAGGCGGCGGTCAACGAGAACCGTTTGAGCGAGCTGCCCATCTCTGCGCCGCGTGGGGTCATCCGCGACCGCTACGACGTGCCGCTGGCGATCAACGTACCCGCCTATAACGTGACGGTCGTTCCGGCGGCGCTGCCGACCAACGATGAAGAAGTTTTACGCATTTATAACCGCCTGTCCGCACTCACGGGCGTGCCGCCGACGCGCGCCATCGCCATCGCCAGCGGGCAAAACGTGCGCAGTATCGAAGAAGTGGTGCTGGAAGGCGAAGGTATTCGCCCCTATTCACCTGTGGTGATCGCGCAGGACGTGGGTCAGCGTGTGGCGATGCAAATCCTTGAAGAAGCGTATCGCCTGCCCGGTGTAGCGATTGAGACGGCTTCCGTGCGTGAATACCCTACCGGAGAACTCACCGCGCAGATGATCGGCTACATGGGGCGTATTCCGGCGGAACAGGAACTCGAACTACTGGAACTCGGCTATAACCCCGCCTACGACCGCATCGGTTACGCGGGCTTGGAAGCGTATCTCGAAGAACAGCTTGCCGGGACGCGCGGACGCATCGTGCGTGAAGTCGATGTCGCGGGTCAGCCAATTGGTGAACCGCTGGTGAACATCGCACCACAAGCCGGGTTGAGCGTTCGTCTGACCATTGACACGGCGCTCCAACAAGCTGCTGAAACCGCGCTCCGCAATCGGATTTCGCTGCTCAACGCGAACGCCGGACGCATCGTCAGCGAAACGGGTGTGGTCATCGCGATGAACCCGCAGACGGGCGAAGTGCTGGCGATGGTTAGCTATCCGAGCTACGACAATTCGCGCTTTGCCCGTAACATCGACGTGGAATACTACCTCGACGTCGCCTCTGATCCGCTCACGCCGCTGGTCAACCACGCGACACAGTCGCTCTATCCACCCGGTTCGGTCTGGAAACTAATCACGGCGGCAGGTGTACTGCAAGAAGATGTCATCGATCCGCGTTCCTTCCTCAACGATCCCGGCGATCTGCTGCTGCCCAACCGTTACGCGCCGCTTGACCGTGCGGCGGCACAGCGTTTCGTCTGCTGGCTGCGCACAGGTCACGGCAACCTCGACATGATCGGCGCGATTGCCCAGAGCTGTGACGTCTACTTCTATCAAGTCGGCGGCGGCAATCCGGAGATTTCGACGGCAGTCCTACGCGAAGGCGGTTTAGGTCCCAATGACCTGTTCCGCTATGGGACGGCATTCGGTATCGGCTCGAAACTGGGGATCGAACTGCCCTTCGAGAACGCCGGACGTATGCCCGACCCGGACTGGAAACGCCGCCTGTGGGGCGAAAACTGGTCAACGGGCGATACCTATAACGCCGCATTCGGTCAGGGCTACGTCAATGTGACCCCGTTGCAGCTTACCAGCGCGGTCGCGGCGATTGCCAATGGCGGCACGCTGCATCAGCCGACAATCATCCGCGATACCTTCAACGCCGACGGCGAAACGGTCGATACCTTCGACCCGCTGACGCTGCGCACGCTCAACATCGAGATCCTCGCGCCGGATGAACCCATCACGCTGCTGCTGGTCGAAGACATGATCATGCGCGGCGCGGACAGCCTCGCCTGCACCTGTGAGCCGAACAGCGAGTTCTACAATCCCCTGCGCTGCAACCCCGCAACCTACAGCGGAATGGTCAACGTGGCGCAAGACCCGCTCGCAACCGACTGGCGGCGCTACGAGGTTCACCTGCCCGTCAATTACGGATTCAACGACAGCTTCTGCGCTCCGATCCGCTTTGACGATAACTACCGCCCGCCATTCGTCACCAGCGAAAACCTCGGCATCGTGCAGCAGGGGATGCGCTTCACCG
This sequence comes from Anaerolinea sp., assembly GCA_014879865.1. GTDB lineage: Bacteria > Chloroflexota > Anaerolineae > Aggregatilineales > Phototrophicaceae > Flexifilum. The sequence continues at coordinate 11,617 of JACSRG010000381.1, read as the reverse complement.
TCACGAATGGGACAGGGCAAGCCGCTAACCTGCCTTACGTGCTGGTCGCCGGGAAGACGGGTACAGCGGAATACTGCGACGAAATCGCGCGCCCACTCGGCTTGTGTCGCCCCGGCAATTGGCCCGCGCATGCATGGTTTTCCGCCTACGCCCCCTACGAGAATCCCGAAATCCTCGTGGTTGCATTTGTCTACAACGGCGGCGAAGGGTCGGCGGTCGCGCTGCCTATCGTCGTGGAAACGATGGAAGCCTATTTCCGTCTCCAGAATGAACGGCAAGGCACTGTACCGACTCAGATCGAACTACCGGGGACACCATGACCACCCTGCTTCAGCCCGCTAACTGGCGTCAATCTCGCTGGAATGAGTGGCTGCCCGCGATTGCCGCCGGGTTGATCGCGTGGATTGCCTTCCTCGTGATCGGCGAGACGCCGCTGCTCCGTGCTTCGGGCATGGCGCTGGCGGTCGTCGGGATGGCGCTGGCGCTGCGTTCGATGGGCGCGGCGCTTTCGATCATCGGCGGGCTGGCGCTGGCATTCAGCCCGTCCTTCTGGATTCAAACGGGCGGCGCGGAAAGCTTGAATCCCGTCGAAGTCATCGGCGCGCTGATCGGCGTTGCGGTAGTGGGTTTCGTCGCCATCCGGTTAGGCGTGCGCCCTTCGACCGGACTGGCGCTGATGCTGGTCATCTTCGAAGCTCTGTTCCTCGCTGTCATCGGCACGCCGCGCTCACTGCGTATGAATACCCTGCTGGCGGCATGGACGTTGTTTCTGCTGATCGACGGGCTGCTGATCAGTAATCCCCGCCCGGATTCCCCTCCTCACGGGACAATGGGACTCCAGCACAGCCTTGGGCTGCTGATCCTTCTGGGGATTGGCGTGCTCAACGATCCGATGTTCACGCTGATGATCCCGGCGATAGCGCTCGGTCTATTCCTGACCAAGCAGCGCCTGTCACCGATCTACTGGATGATCCTTGCGAGCATCGCCGTTTTCGGCGTGAATTCGCTGCTTGCCAATTACTATGCTTACGACTGGTGGAACTTCACCGCCGACGCGGCACAGCAAAGCGGAATGCGCCATATCCCCTTCTTAATCGGAGATGCGTGGCGCGAACCCTTCCGCTGGATCGGCTTGTCCGAGTTGATCGTGCAGCAGTTTACATGGATCGGCTTGGCGCTCGGCGTGCTCGGACTCTCCCGCTTGGCGCGCTGGCATCCGGCGGTCGGGGTCGTCACGATGCTGCTCTATGGCGGCTACGGGCTGTTCGGCTTGAGCTACTTCGGCGAAGACCGCCCCGTGCTTCTCCTCCCCCTACTGATGATCCAGATCGTGTGGATGACTTACGCCGTCTACACCTTCGGTCAATGGCTGGGCAAAAGCCTGCGCGCACCGGATCAGCGTGCCGGACTGCTGACGGCGGCGGTCTTCACACTGCTGCCGCTGTTTATGCTGCTGCGCATCATCGGCGCACGGTAACGTTTGCGCCAGTGGCGCAGAGATTCTGATTTCGTATTATCATTAAATCCAAGTCACACACTGCGGAGTCGCCATGCGTGAACTAACGGTGGCAATCAAAGGCGTCAAAGAAGGTCTACTCGTCACGGTGAGTGAGAGCGAGGAATGGCAGATTATTGTCAACGACCTTGCCACACGCATCGACCATCAAAGCGCGTTCTTCACCGGGGCACGCATCACGCTTGACGTAGGTGCGCGCCCGGTACGCAAAGATGAACTCGGTTCGCTCAAAGCCATGCTTGAACGGCGCAACATGAGCCTGTGGTCAGTCATGAGCGAGAGCGCTACGTCCATCGACGCGGCTGCCGCGCTTGACTTGCGCGCCAACCTGACTGCCGCCACGCCGGGAGCGCAAAACCCGGACAGCGCGCCGTTCAACCCGGAAGAGGATGGCACACTCGGCGTGATGATCCGGCGCACGCTGCGCTCCGGGCGCACGGTACACAGTCAAGGACATGTGGTCGTCTTTGGCGATGTCAACCCCGGCGCGGAGATCATCGCGGCGGGTGATGTGATCGTCTGGGGACGACTACGCGGCAATGTCCACGCGGGGGCAGACGGCGACGAAAGCGCCGTGATCTGCGCGCTGGACATGACGCCGACACAATTACGGATCGCGGGATACATCAGCATTCCGCCGAAAGACAAGCGGCACAAGGTGCGACCGGAAATCGCATCCATTCGTGACCGGCAGATCATCGTCGAGACGTGGGGCTAACCAACGAGGAGAAAGCGCTGCATGGGGGGTAAGGTCGTAACCATTACTTCGGGGAAAGGCGGGGTCGGCAAGACGACGACGACCGCGAATATAGGCGTGGCGCTGGCGCGTCTGAATCAAAAAGTCGTTCTGATCGACGCGGATATCGGCTTGCGCAACCTCGATATCGTGATGGGTTTGGAGAATCGCATCGTCTACGATCTGGTGGATGTTGTCGAGGGACGCTGCAAAGCGCGCCAAGCGATGATCAAGCACAAGAGTTTTCCCGAACTCTACTTGATCCCTGCCGCGCAGACCCGCGACAAGACCGCCGTGAGTCCCGCCGACATGATTCAGCTTACCGATGGTCTGCGCACCGAATTCGATTTCATCGTCATCGACTCCCCTGCCGGAATTGAACGTGGTTTCCGCAATGCCGTCGCCCCTGCCGACGAGGTCTTGATCGTCACCAACCCCGAAGTTTCAGCCGTCCGCGATGCTGATCGCGTCATCGGGCTGCTCGAAGCCGAGAACAAAGGTCCGGGTCAGCTCATTCTCAACCGCATCAAAGCGGACATGGTACGCAAGGGAGAAATGCTCTCCCCGGAAGATGTCACCGATCTGCTGGCAATCAAGCTGATCGGCATTGTGCCGGAAGATGAGACCGTTATCCCATCGTCCAACAGCGGGATTCCGGTTACGCTCAATGAAAACTCGCGGGCAGGACAAGCTTTTCGCAACATCGCCCGCCGTTTGATGGGGGAGACTGTCCCCTTCATGCAGTTAACCGAGTCCAAGGGACTGTTCAAGCGCCTCGCGCGCCTATTTGCAGGGGGAGAGCGATGATGCCGAACCTATTTGACCGGGTGTTTGGTCGCAGTTCACCTCCCGCCAACAAAAAGAGCGGGAGTATGGCAAAAGAGCGATTGCAGTTCGTCCTCATCCATGATCGCATCAACCTGCCGCCTGAAAAGATGGAGGCATTGAAGCGCGAAATCCTTGACGTGATCTCGAAATATGTCTCCGTCGATAACGACCACGTCGATATTGCCCTCCAGCAGCGTGACCGCAATAGTTTGTTGATCGCCGAAATCCCCTTCTTCAAGACGATGGAAGGGGTTGAGAAAGATGATCCGGACGCGAAGGCGGATCAAGCGCTGTAGCAGGCGTGCACAACACCACACCTTCCCTCCACGCCCCGCCGCCGATATAATGCGGGAAGTGCTGGTTTATAAGTTGGACACATCGTCATGACTCAAGGCATTTGGCGGCAGTTTGACTACGTCCTCTTCGGGGCGACCATCCTGCTGACCGTCTTTGGCATCTTGATGATTCGCAGCGCCACTCTTGGCGCAGTTGACCCCGAACTGATTAATCGCGTCCCCGACCAGATTCGTTTCATGTTCGTCGGCTTGCTGGTGCTTCTGGGACTCGCCGCGCTCGATTACCGCTTGTTGAGCGGTCTGCATCAATGGCTTTATCTGCTGATGATCGTGCTGCTCGTCCTCGTCAAGCTGTTTGGCGTGGAAGGCGATGGCGGCGCGCAAAGCTGGCTGAACCTCGGTATCCGCATTCAACCTTCCGAAATCGCTAAAGTGCTGATTATTATCACGCTCGGCGTCTTTCTCTCGCGCAATTACGAGCGCATGGGTGAACTTGGCACGCTGATTAAATCCGCGATCCATGTCGGTGTCCCCACCGTCTTGATTTTCAGCCAACCCGACCTCGGCATGACCATCGTGTTCATGGTCATGTGGGTGGTAATGCTGTGGGCATCCGGCTTGCGCCTCAAACATATCGCCAGCTTCGCGCTCGTCGTCGGGATCAGCGCGCCCATCACCGTTCCGCTCGTCTGGTCGCAGATGGAAGGCTATCAGCGCCAGCGCATTACCTCCTTCTTCTTTGCCGAAAGCGATCCCGACGCCTACTACAACATCCGCCAAGCGCGTATCGCCATCGGGTCGGGCGGATTGTTCGGCAAGGGCTACGCACAGGGTCCGCAGAATACGGGACGCTTCTTGCGCGTGCGCCACACGGACTTCATCTTCAGCGTGATCGCAGAGGAATTTGGCTTGGTCGGTGGCATGGCGGTCATGGCGGCGATTGGTCTGGTGATCTTCCGCATTCTGCGCGCCGCGCGTCGTGCGGTTGATCCGCTCGGCAGTTTGATCTGCTACGGCGTCGCCGCCTTTATTTTCTTTCAAACGCTGGTGTCCATTGGCATGAATCTCAGTCTCATGCCCGTAACCGGATTGACTCTGCCATTTATTAGCTCTGGTGGCACTTCACTGTTATCGACTCTTGCTGGAATCGGCTTGGTGCAGAGCGTCACCATGCGCCGCCGTCGGCTCTAGCATCAGGCAAAGGCAACCATATGTCGAAAGCACTCGCAGACCTGCTTTTCCCGCACATCACCAAAACGCCGAGAGATTATTTCGCCCAGTATCCGCCGCGTGATCTTCCGGTGGGAGCGAAAGTCACTCGCTTCGCGCCCAGCCCGACCGGATTCGTCCACATCGGCAGCTTGATGACTTCGCTCGTCTGCCGGCGTGTGGCACATCAAAGCGGCGGCGTTTTCTTCCTGCGCATCGAAGACACTGACAAAAAGCGCGAACAGGATCGCAGCGTCGAGGAAATCGTCACGAACCTGATCAACTTCGACCTGACGCCCGACGAAGGCTACGTCAGTGTCGATCCGCTGGTCGAACGCGGTGCATATGCGCCCTACGTGCAGAGTCAGCGGGTAGAAATCTACGAGACATTCGCCAAATACATGGTCGAACAGGGACATGCTTACCCGTGTTTCTGCACCGAAGACGAACTGGATCGTCTGCGCAAGTCACAGGAAGCACAGAACGTCAAGCCGGGCTACTACGGCAGTTGGGCGATCTGGCGTAATGCACCGCTGGAGCGGGTCAAGGAGCGGTTGGACGCGGGCGAACGCCCGGTAATCCGCATCCGCGCGCCCTACCCCAACGAGGGGCGCGTGCGCTTCACCGATGTGATCAAGGGTGCGATTGACATGCCCGCCAATGACCTTGACAGCGTGCTGCTTAAGTCGAACAGCCTGCCGACCTACCATTTCGCGCATGTGGTTGATGACACGCTCATGCACGTTAACCCGGTCATTCGTGGCGACGAGTGGCTGGCGTCCGCGCCGCTGCACATCCAGACGTTTGAATTCCTCGGCTTGCCGATCCCGGCGTTCGCGCATGTCGCCCCGATTGCCAAACTGGACGGCACATCCAAGCGCAAGCTGAGCAAGCGCAAAGACCCTGAAGCCAACGTGATGTACTATTACGAGGCGGGGTATCCGGTGCAGGCGGTGAGCGAATATCTGCTGAACTTGGCGAACTCGTCGTTCTACGACTGGCGCAAAGCGAACCCGGATCAGCCCTATCAGGAGTTTCCTCTCAGGCTCGAAGACATGGGCGTTGCCAGCCCGCTGTTCGACCTCGTCAAGCTGAACGACATCAGCAAGGATGTGATCGCCTCGTACAGTGCCGAGCAGGTCTACGCCTACGGGCTGGCATGGGCACGGCAGTATCAACCGCGCTTGGCGGCACTGCTGGAAGCCGATCCGGTGTACGGAGTCGCCGTCTTCAACTTGGAGCGCATCGGGCAAGCGCCGCGCAAGGACATTGTGAACTGGTCGGACATCGAGCGCGCTGTCGGGTTCTTCTTCGACGCGCTGTACGAGGACAGCATCGCCGCATCCTTCCCGATGCCAGCCTATACGCCGGATGTGGTCACGGCGGTGTTGGATCGGGTGCGCGCATTCGACCCGGCGCAGACCAAAGAAACGTGGTTGGATGAAATGCGCTCCTTGGGCGAGACATTGGGATTCGCGCGCGACGCGAAAACCTACAAGAAAGCGCCCGATCAGTACAAGGGGCACTTCGGCGATGTGATGATGATCGTCCGCGTAGCGCTGACCGGACGCACCAACACGCCCGACTTGTACGAAATCTTGAAAATTATGGGACGCGAGCGTATCACACGGCGCATGGATCGTGTCGCAGCGCTTATCTCGAATCCTTAACGAAACCCAGACTGAGCCTTGTATGCTTAAGGGGCGCATGATACAATGCGCCTCGTTGATGAGGGATAGTTCAACGGCAGAACAGTGGACTCTGGATCCATTAATCCTGGTTCGAATCCAGGTCCCTCAGTTACAAAGTCAAGCCCATCCATGTGCAATGGATGGGCTTTTTGTTATTCTGATTTGATGTTATGGTATATGTGTTACGCATTTCACAGAGTCCCCAAACATGACCCGTTTACTTCTAGCTGAAGATCACGTATTAGTCAGGCAGAGTATCCGTGCGTTTCTAGAAGGTGAGGCGCTCGAAGTCGTCGGCGAAGCCGGCACGGGCGCTGATGCTCTCGAGCAAGCTGTGCGCCTTCAACCCGATGTGGTGATCATGGATGTCCATCTGCCCGAAATGAACGGTATCGAAGCCACACGCCGTATCCGGCAGCAGTGCCCAAACATTCGGGTGATCGCGCTGACCGCCTATAACGAAAAAGCCTATCAGCGCGCCCTGAGCGAGGCAGGCGCAGCCGATTTCGTCCTGAAGACCGCCGAGTTTTCCGAACTCCTGACGGTCATCCGGCGCGTGCTCGGTGAAGAGCAGACGGCAGCAGCGCCGCCGCAACTGACACGGACAGAAGCACATCACACGCTGACAGCCCGTGAACAGGAGGTGCTGACCTGCGCCGCGCGCGGCTGGACGAACAAGCAGATCGGCAGTCATCTCGGCATATCGGATCGGACTGTCCAAGTTCACTTGCAAACGATCTTTCAAAAACTTGATGTCACCAATCGCACAGAAATGGTGCTGCGCGCCCTGACGCTCGGTATTATCCAGCCGCTCGATGGAGCAGTCGAATGAACCACGCAAACACCGTCACCAACGTCATCAACGACGCCAGCCAGATTGTCCATTTTGATGGAGTGCTGCACTGGTGCATCCTGATTTCCCTGTTCATCTTCCTGATCGGTATGCTTTGGGTGGCGCTGCGCGTGCTGCTGCCGCTCCGACGACTGGCGAAGCAGGCTGCCAGCATCATCGACGGGAAACTACCGGAATTTGATACTCCGAGCAGCGGCATCTGGGAAGTGGAACAGCTCCGCCGTTCGCTCCAGCACATGATCGGGCAGATCAAACAGGCACAGGAACGGGAGATCGTCTATCGCAATGCGCTGACAGAAAGTCAGGAGACCGAACGCCTGCGCATCGCCCGCGAAATCCACGATGATACGATCCAGTCGCTGGTGGTGGTCGCGCACAGCCTTGAGCGTGCGGCACACCCTATCAAGGCACTTGCCAGCGATGCATCCGTCCATCTCGATACCGCGCGCGCGCAGTTGATTCGCTGCATCGACGGCTTGCGCCAATTGATCGCCAATCTGCGCCCGACGGTCCTTGACGAACTCGGACTCGCCGCAGCCATCGAAATCCTCTGCGAAGATCACCCCAACCTTGAGTTTTCGGTCGCAGGCTGTGCCTATGAGATCGATCATGCGCAGGAGTTGGCGCTCTTCCGCGCCGCGCAAGAAGCGATCTGCAACGCGGAGCGCCACGCCCTCGCGCATCGCATTACAGCCACGCTGATTTACGCGCCTGCTGCCGTCACGCTCGAAGTGAGCGATGATGGGCGGGGCTTCGAGCTTCCGCGCCAGCTTCAAGAGTTCGCCAGCTACGGGCATTTTGGCTTGCTCGGAATCCGTGAGCGGATGGCGCACTTAGGGGGGCAGTTCAAGGTTGCCAGCGAACCGGCGGCGGGCACACGCATCACCGTGAGCGTACCGCGTGCCGCCCTTGCGGCGGCGTGACTCGCGCTGCCCGATCCTGAAGAATCGCACATCATAATTCTCCGAGCGTGATGGTACAATTCTGCATTGGATACGTGCATGACAAACAGGACGTAAGCGGGCATGACCACAGATGTAAACAATACCGGCGAGAATGAAAATCTCGAAGGCAAAAAGGACTTCATCCACGAGATTATCGAAGAGCACAACGCCAACGGACGCTTTGGCGGGCGGGTGCATACGCGCTTTCCACCCGAACCGAACGGCTACCTGCACATCGGTCACGCAAAGTCGATCTGGATCAACTTCGGTCTCGCAGACGAGTACGGTGGAAAGACCAATCTCCGCTTTGATGATACGAACCCCACGAAAGAGGAACAGGAGTACATCGATGCGATCATCCGCGATGTGCGCTGGCTCGGTTATGAATGGGAGGGGTTGTATTACGCCTCGGACTACTTCGGTCAGTTGTACGAGTGGGCGCTCAAGCTGATCACGGACGGCAAAGCGTACGTCGATGACCTGTCCGCAGACGAAATCCGCGAGTATCGCGGCACACTGACCGAACCCGGTCGGAACAGTCCGTATCGAGATCGCTCCGTCGAGGAGAATCTCGATCTGTTCGAGCGGATGCGCAAGGGTGAATTTGCCGAAGGGTCGCGGGTACTGCGCGCCAAGATTGACATGACATCGCCGAATCTCAATCTGCGCGATCCGGTGCTGTACCGCATTCTGTTTGCGCATCATCCGCGCACCGGCGACCAGTGGTGCATCTACCCCATGTACGACTGGGCGCACGGTCAAAGCGACTCGATTGAGGGCGTCACCCATTCGATCTGCACGCTCGAATTTGAAGATCACCGTCCGCTCTACGACTGGTTCGCCGATCAGCTTGGCATCTTCCACCCGCAGCAGATCGAGTTCGCGCGCCTCAACTTGACCCATACGGTCATGAGCAAGCGTAAGCTGCTCCGGCTGGTCAAAGAGGGTCATGTACGCGGATGGGATGATCCGCGAATGTCCACCCTGTCGGCGATGCGGCGGCGTGGTATCCCGCCGAAGGCGATCCGCGCGATGTGCGCGCAGACCGGCATTACCAAGACGAACGGCATCGTGGATATTCAACTGCTGGAATACTTCGCGCGGCAGGAATTGAACAAGAATGCACCGCGCGTCATGGCGGTACTGCGTCCGCTCAAGGTGGTGGTGACCAACTACCCGGAAGACAAAGTCGAGGAATTCGAGGCGCTGATCAACCCGGAAGACCCGTCGCTCGGCACGCGGACTGTCCCCTTCTCGCGCGTGCTGTACATCGAGCAGGAAGACTTCATGGAGAATCCGCCGCCGAAGTTCTACCGCCTGTCTCCCGGCAAGGAGGTTCGGCTGCGCGCGGCGTATTTCGTCAAGTGCGACGAGGTCATCAAGGACGCGGACGGCAACATCGTCGAAATCCGCTGCACATATGATCCCGAAACACGCGGCGGTGACGCCAAAGATGGGCGCAAAGTCAAAGCGACGCTGCATTGGGTCAGCGCCGAGCACGCGGTCAAGGCGGAAGTGCGCCTGTACGATTACCTGCTCACGGTGGCAAACCCGGCAGAGATGGACGACGACAAGGATTTCCTCGATTACGTCAACCCGGACTCGCTGGAGGTCATCGCGAACGCGTACATCGAACCGACCATCGAGCAAGCTGAACCGGGAATGCAGTACCAGTTCGAGCGCTTGGGCTACTTCACAATCGACCCCGATACCACACCGGAAAAACTGGTGTTCAACCGCACGGTGACGCTTAAGGACGAATGGGCGAAGCTGCAAAAATCTATCGGCGGCTGATGACACAGCGAGGGACAAGGGCAGCCTTGTCCCTCCGGTTTACGCTCCAGTAGGATACGCCGCTGCGTGTCCGGACGTAGGGACGCCCAACGGGGCGTCCAGCCTATTTCGATCATCTGCTTGGACACGAGAAAGGGAAAGTATGAGCAACACGCCGCTGAACGGAAATAACCTGCCGCGCATCGCCATTGCCGGCGCGGTTCTTGCCGTCGTCGGAATCGGCTTATTTTTGCTGTTGTGGGTGTTGATGGGCAGCATGGGCGTCAGCAGCCTCCCCCGCTTGATTGTCTCGCTCTGCATCCCCCCGGCGATCATCGCGGCGATCATCGGCGTCTACATCCTCGTAACGCGGTCGCGTCAGTAGTACAACTCGCGGGCAAGGAACGAGACGATTGCCAGATCTTCGTCATCTTCAACCGTATGGAGCGTTGTCGCAAGGATTACAAAGTCTGCCCAAACGGTGAAGGCGCGATCATTCGAGTTGTAGTGCAGCCGGGTACGCTTGGGCAATACCAACCAGCGATAAGCGATGCGCCGCCGCTCCTCGCGTGTGGTGCGGTCGCGCAAATCGGCATACCAGCGCGGGTAAGCAAGGAAGATCATAGGGAAGCGGCGCGACAACCGTTTAGCGTGGTACACGCAGTAAATCGACAATGCCAGCAGCGGCAGCAGGATGGTCAAGAACGCCGAATAAAGTGCCCCATGCGCGAGGAGAGTCGTCAGCCCGATGAGCAGAACCACGAAGCTGAACATCAGCGCAGGGAGGATCGTGTACGTATCGTTGCCAATCCCATAGCGCTCGAAGCGCGCCAAGAGGGGCGCTTTGTACCACCCCATACCGACGAGCAGATTAAAGACGAAATAGCCGAAACCTGCACACGTCACCACTATCGAAAAGAACATAACTGCCTCAACCAGCACAAGCAGCGCACTGCCGATCTGTGCTTCAGTATAGTCCGCTTTACGGCAGATTGTCTACGCCACGCTAGGAGATATGCTCTGAAGTCCATTGGACGTACCTCAAAACGTGTTACAATGGGTCACGTTGACACGCCCTTAGAGTCGAAAATATGCTAAATCCCGATTTCTTAAAAAATGGTCCCGGCCCTCGCCTCGCTTTTATGGAGGTGCCGGACTCCAAAGTCATCGCCGAGACATTGGTCGCCTTTGCGAACACCGAAGGCGGCACGCTGGTTGTCGGGTTGAAGAACAACGGCGATACAGGCGTGAAGATCGAGAGCGAATCGCTCCCGCGTGCTTTGAAAGATGCGGACAGCCTGTGCAGCCCGTCGATTGTGACCGGCAACTGGGAGCCAGTCGAGACCGAGAAAGGTACGACCGTCTACGCGCTCCGTGTGCCGCGCAGTATCGAACTCCATGCGCTCAGCGATGGGCGGGTGTTGATTCGGGCGGAAGATGCCAATCGTCCGCTTGGCGGGCAGGAAATCCTCAAGCTAGCGAGCGCCAAATCGACGGGCGATTATGAATCGGAACCCGTCTCCGGCGCGACCAAAGATGATCTCAGCAAGAAGATGATCGACGAGTACATCGCCAAGCGCGCTGAACGCACCAAGCGTCCATACAGCGGCAAGGTCGATGATTTGCTGCGCGAGATCGGCGCGATTGACACGGCAGATCGCCCGACCGTGAGCGGTATACTCCTGTTCAGCGAGTATCCGCAGCACTGGCTGCCCCAGAGCGGTGTCGTCTTCGCCAAGTTTGTCGGCAAGACCCCGCGCGGCGACAATGG
>JACSRG010000237.1 GCA_014879865.1 Anaerolinea sp. | reverse complement strand
GTCACGATGGGGAAGGGGGCTAGCGCCTGTTCGAGCGCGGCATAGGCGGGGCTGAGATTCGGCTGTCCGTGCGTGAGGATCGCGCCCGCACTGTAGCGGCTGAGGACGGCGGTCAGCGCGCCGAACTGCCGCTCGTCAGGCTGCGTGAGGATCACGGCTTCCAGCGCCCGATCTGTAAAGGGCAGCCGATCCCCGATGGCGGTCAGCAGGCGCGAGGGATAACTCCCGCCGTCGATCAGGAGGTTCGCGCCGCTCGGCGTGGTGATCAGCACGGCATTCGCGCCGCCCATGTCGAGCAGCCACACATGCAGGCGACCATCCGGGCGGCTGACGATCACGGCGGCGGTCAGCAGCAGAATCGCCGCGCTGCCGACGAGCGCGATCACAGCTTGGCGGCGAATAAGGTCGGCGAGGCGGTGAAACCACTTCGGGCGGGCGGCAATCATCAGGACTCCGATCACACTGGCGGTGTAGGCAGCGATCAAGTTAGGATGCGGGTAGACTTCGGCGGCGGGCAAACGCGCGAACAGGCGCACGATCTCAATCGTCCACGAAAGCGGGATCATTGTCAGCCAGTAGCCGATCTGCGCGAGGGCAGGGGCGATGAAGGCGAAGGCGGTTGCCAGCGCGCCGCCGATCAAGATCAACGGCTGGACGGGTAAAATCAGCACGTTGACCAGCGGCATGACCGCCGACAGCCGCCCGAAATGCAGTGCGGTCAGCGGGACAATGAAGGCGGCGACCGCCAGTGTCGTGCCGAGCGGTTCGGCGATCAGCGGCGTGAGCGCGGGATCAAGACGGCGGCGGATCGGCGCGGCGAACGTCGCCAAACCAAGCGCGGCGAAGAAGCTCAACTGGAAGCCGACATCCCACAGCACGGTCGGATTGTGCGCCGAAAGCAGGATCAGCGCGAAGGCGAGCGACGCGGGCGTGAACGTCTGGCGGCGAATCACGTCGCCGATCACCAGCAGGATGCTCAACAAGGCGGCGCGAACAACGGCGGCGCTCCCCCCGACGAAAATCGTGTAGATGACGATCACGCCGATGCTGATTGCGGCGGCGAGTCGGCGTGGGACGCGCATCCGGCGCAGTGTCGCCGTGACGAGGCTGCTCACCAGCACCATGTTGAAACCGCTGATGGCGACGACGTGCGCCGCTCCGGTCACGCTGAAGGCGTCGGCGACTTCCGGCGCGATCCCGCGCTCACTGCCGAGCAGAATCCCGGTCAGCAGTCCGGCTTGCGGTTCGGGCAGCGCGGCGGCGATCCGGTCGGCGGCGCTCTGGCGCAGGGTGATCAGCGGCGACAGCGAGTCGGCGCGGCTGAGCGTTTCGATGGATGCGTTGCGCATCACGCTGAAGACACCGCTCCGCGCTAGATAATCGCGGTACGAGAAGTTATCCCAACTGCCGGGAGTCGTGAGCGCGCCCGTCGCCCACAGGCGATCTCCGGCGTGCGCTGCGGTGATCGGCGGCGCGTAGATCAGGGCGCTGCCGGTGATCGGCGTGGTCGCGCCTGCACGTGTGACCATTTCGACGGCAAGCTGAATCTGTACGCGGTCATCACGCCGATCCGGTTCGCCGATCACCACGCCTTCGAGGGTCATGCCGCCTAAGCCGTTGAATGCGGCGAGGTCGGAGGTGGTCGGATAGAGCGCCATCCGCAGACCGCCCAGCGCGCAGATCAGCGGCAGCCAGCGCCACCCCTGACGCGGACGCATCAGCACGATCAGCCCGCCGAGCGCTAACCCTATTAGCCAAATGAGCGGGGCGCGCAGCGGATCGGCGATTGAGAGAAGAATGCCACTCGTCCACGCGAGGGCGACGTACAGAATTCTCATCTTGTGCTCTATACAAAAAATCCCATTTCCCGTATGATAACATACGGTAGAACATTGGCAGGACTCAGCAATTTATGTGCTTGGGTAATGCCGGTTCTATAAGATTGTCAAGTGCTATTGCAAGGGAGATAGGACGGCATGTCCAGTCGGATCGAAGGAACTGTTAAGTGGTTCAACGGCACAAAGGGGTATGGTTTCATCGCCCGCGACGGCGGACCCGATGTGTTCGTGCATTATTCTGCCATCAAGGGCAACGGTTTTCGCACACTCCAAGAAGGGCAGAAGGTAGAATTCACGCTTGAGCAGGGACCGAAGGGTCTTCAAGCGAGCAATGTTGTTGCACTTTAAACGATAAGATCGACAACAGATGCGCCATCCAGCCGGATGGCGCTTTTTATTTGCATCTACATCTCACAGTTTTCGCAGCTCTAGGCGAGCCTTCTGGTGACTTGGATTAATGCGTAGTGCGCGTTCAAAAGCCTGACGCTTTCGGTCGGGGGACTGAGCTAAATAGCCTGCCAAATACCAGACATCTGCGTTGTCGGGCGACGACTTGATAAGCGCTTGAACAATCTGTTTGGCTTGGTCACGGTTTCCTCTTTGAATCGCGCTGGCAGCTTGACGTATGCGTGCCTCTGTATCTGTGTCAGGAAGCGGAATATTGTCAAATATGGAACTTGGACTGCTTGAAAAGGCTGTTCGTACTGGTTGCGGTGAATAGCCGTCATATCTTTCGTTAACTTGAGTCGAGAACTCGGTGACGTGACGTTGGAACTCACGCGCGTTAGCAACATACTTAAAGGTTTGTGCTGTACCGCCTGATCCTGTAATCCGCAGAGTATTGAAGCCCAACAGCCGTCCAATGATGCTCTCGTGCATCTGAAAACTTTCAACTTTTCCAAGACTAAGTTCCAACGTTTTACGGCGGATAATACCCGTTTTGATCATGATGCGCCGAGTAGTTAGACCAAATTCGGCAGTAAGAAAAACGATTAAACCAAGAACAAATGCCATTAGGCTAAAGGGGATTAAGCTGCATAAGAGTAATCCCAAAAGCGAAGCAAAAATGCTGTAAATATCCACCACCACCGTATTCGCTGGTGATACTCTGTTGGACTGCATCAATGAAGAGGCTAGAATCCATATAACAGCGATGAAGAATAGAATTCGAAGCATCATATCCAGCACGAGAAACCAATGAAGGCGAGTACGGTAGACAATTCGTTCGCCGGGAACAAGGTTGTTCTCTATGTAACCCATATTTCCTCGATGTATGGTTCCGATTAGAACACAATTGGACAGCGATTTTATTATAACCAATAAGACTAACAACCACACTTTAGGGATGTCCTCGTGCGTGGTATGCTTATGCGGCATTGTGATGAAAGGTTGTTGACTCATGGCGGAAGAATCGCCGCTTTTAGCCGTATCCGGTGTGAGCTACCGGTATGGTTCGTTCAATGCGCTCACCGAAGTTTCGTTTGAAGCCAACCCCGGCGAACTAATCGCGCTGGTCGGGCGCAACGGCGCGGGCAAATCGACGCTGCTGAAATCCATCGCCGGGTGGACTCGTCCGAGCGATGGCGAAGTGACCATCATGGGCAAGACCGTCGCCAAGAACGAGCGCGAAATCCGCCAGCATGTCGTCCTCGTGCCGGATACACCGCCGTTCTACGACGAATTGACCGCGTGGGAGCACTTGCAGTTTAACGCGCAGGCGAACCGCAAGCGTGATTGGGAAGAACACGCGGAAGACTTACTCGACAAGTACGGGCTAATCAACAACCGTGACGCCTTCCCGTTCGCGTTCTCGCGCGGGATGCGCTACAAGCTGGCGCTGTGCATGGCACTGCTGATCGAGCCGAAAATTCTGCTGCTGGATGAGCCGCTCGGTCCGCTCGACCCCGTGTCGGCGGATGATCTATGGCGCGAACTCAATGGTCATCGCGACGATGGCATGACGATCCTGCTCAGCAGTCACCAACTGCCCCCCGACGCGCACCCGGATCGCTACCTGATCCTCGAAGAGGGCGAAGTCATCGGCGAAGGCACGCCCGACGAACTGCGGGCGCAGTTCGGGCTAAAGGGCGCGATCACGCTGGACGACCTGCTGCGCTCGGTGATCCGCGCGCGGCGCGACGCAGAGATCGAGGAAGAAGAAGCCGATGCTTGATACCCGCGCGTTGATCTGGCTGCGCTGGCGGCAGTTCAAGGACACGGCGATTTACTGGCTGCGCGTGCTTGGCTATCAAGCGAACGAACGGTCACTCTCGCAAAACCTGTACGTGCTGTACCTGCTGGCGATTGGCGCATTCTGGTTGTATACGGTCGGCGGCTTCGCCCTAACGAGCGCTGTCAATATCGGCAAAGCCATGAGTGGAGAAACGGTCGGGACGATCCTTTTCGCTGTCTCGTGGGGCATCTTCTTGGGGCAAATCTGGGTGCTGTTGAACGCACTGCGCAGTACCCCGCTCAAGCTGTCATTTTCGGATATGGCATGGGTCGCCGCGTCGCCGATCCGGCGGTCTGCCCCGGTGATCGTCGGCTTTACGCGGCAGGTCTTGATCCGCATTTTCGTCCTAGGGATCGCTACCGCGTTGTTGAGCGCGCTCGTCAGCCATGCGCTCGTCGGCGACAATTACGGCTTGGTCGTCGCACGTGCGCTGACTGTGCTCATCCCGCTGGTGTTTCTCCTGTGGGGTGTTGGTTGGCTCGTCGGGATGCTCCGGTTGATCGATCCGCGCATCGGACGGATTCGCTTCCTGTGGATTCTTCCCGTCCTGTTGATCCCGCTGGCGTACATCTTCCCCGATCCGTTTCTCTGGATCGGGCGCATGGCAGTGCTTTATGTCGTCGGGGCATCCGAGTGGTGGACTGTGCCGCTGCTCGTCGTGCTGGCGGTGATCGCTTCGGCGATAGTCGTGCTGCTCGGCGACCGGATCAACATGATCCATGCGGCGGACGAAAGCACGCTCTACGCCCGGATTCAAGCGCTCGGACTCATGGCGTGGCGCAACCCCGATTTGCAGCGCCGCATTATGAACCAGATGCGCCAAGCCGGGCGCAAACCGCTGCTGCGTCTGCCCAGAGCCGAAGGCGTGCCGACGTTCATCGCGCGGGCTGGCTTATCCTATCTGCGTCATCCTGACATGCTGCTGACAACATTCGGGTGGGGCTTCATCATCACGTCGTTCGCGCTCGATACCGTGATCGGAAATCGCCCGCTGCAAATCTGGCTGCTGTGGATCGTGATCGTAGCGCTCGTCCCGCCGACCGGACTGCTGCACGTCTTCCAGTCGGATCGCAGTGAGAAATTCCTGCGCCAATTCCTCCCCGTGGATGGGCTTCAACTCTTGATCGCGGACATCATGCTGCCGTTCGTGGTACTGCTGATCGGCGGTGGGGTGGCGGTCGTCACGGCGGGGCTAGACCCGGAATTGACGATGCTGGGGCTGGTGATCCTGCCCATCGGCGCGGTGCTGGTGACGCTTGCCGGGGCAGTCGCGCTGACGACGACGCGCGTGCTGCAAACGCGCTTACTCGCCACAGGGGCGAGTTTTGGCGCGGCAGTGATCGCGGCAGCCGCGTTGACGACTCCGCTGGCAGGGCTGGCGGTGGGATTCTTGGCGGCGCTGGTGATGGCAGGGATCGTCGCGCAAGACGCCTAGAGCGATAAGGCGCGCCTACGGGTTAGGCGCGCTTGTCATTCCCCGGCTTGGAGTCAACCGTTTGCAGCACAGGCGGCTGCGGCGCAGGCGGTGCAAGTCGGTTTTGGACGGGCTGCGTGACAACCTGTGGTTGCGGTGCACGCTGAGCGTTCTTCTGATCGACTTCGCCGATGCCATTCCGGACGATGGTCAGCAGCTTCGACAGCTTTTGATCGAGTTCATTGAGCGATTCCAGTACATAGCCGTCCGCATCCGCCATGATTTCTTCCGCTTCGATCTTTGCGCCTTCGATGATGTTGGCGGCGCGGCTCTGCGCAGCTTGGACAGTCGCTTCCCGGTCGATCAGTTGATCGCCGCGTTCGCGCGCGATCTGAATCAGACGGGCGGCTTCTTCGTTTGCTTGGGCAAGGATGCGATCCCGCTGCGCCAAGACCCGCGCTGCCTTCTCGATTTCTTCGGGGATCGAAATCCGCATCTGATCGATAATTTCCAGCGCGCGCTCCTCGTCGATCATCGTGAATTTGCTAAACGGGAGATGCCGCCCCTCATCGATCAGGTCTTCTAAGCGGTCAACCAAATGTTGTATATCCATATACCGTCCTCTTTCCTCCCGACTCAATCACGGATACTGTACATATAGCCGGGACTGCTTTGATTCGCTTTGAGTTCAGCAAAGCGCCGGGATAAAGCCTCGGCGATGAAGGGCGGCACCATGCTGGACACATCCCCGGCAAGTTCAGCGATCTCGCGGATTGTGCTGCTGCTGATATAAATATGGCGGTCGTCGGTCATGATCGAGACCGTTTCGATTTCCGGCGCGAGCTTCTTGTTTGCCAACCCCATGCGGAATTCAAATTCAAAGTCGGAAAACACGCGCAGCCCACGCACCAAGACCGTTGCACCGACCTGTCTAGCATAGTCTACAGTAAATCCGGAGAATTTATCAACTTTTATGTTTGCATAGTCCTTAAAGGCTGTTTCGGCGAGTGCCAAGCGTTCTTCGACATCGAACAGCAGCTTCTTTTTCGGCATGTCATAGACGCCGACGATCACTTCGTCAAAGATGCGCGCGGCGCGGGTGGCAATGTCGATATGCCCATTATGGATTGGATCGAATGAACCGGGATACAGTGCACGAATGACCATTAAAACTCCACCTTTTTAATAGTGAATAGTCTACGCAATTTAACAAAATGCACAAGTAGGACGAAAGGAAGAGGACTGAGAGTAGATGCTGATTACTCTTACCTCAAGTAGGGGCATGATAGATCATGCCCCTACTCAGTCCTGCATTTAGCTGACGTCGCTGCGCGCATCTTGCAGCGCGCGGATGCGTTCTGCCAGCAGGTGATGCTCGTCGCGTTCCAGCAGCGGATCATCCTCGAACAGCGTGCGCGCTTCGCGCTGCGCCATCTCGACCAGATCCGGTTTCATGGCTTCGACCAATTGGAGCGTTGAGCTGCCGCTCTGCCGCGTGCCGATCAGGTCGCCCGCGCCGCGTAACTGCCAGTCGATCTCCGCCAGCTTGAAACCGTCGTTGGTTAGTTCCAGCGCGTGCAGACGCTTGCGCGCATCTTCGAGCGGGGTATCACAGACGAGCAGGCAGTACGATTCGTGTCCGCCGCGCCCGACGCGCCCGCGAAACTGGTGAAGCTGCGCCAAGCCGAAGCGATTCGCGCCGTCGATGACGATGACGCTGGCGTTCGGAATATCCACGCCGACTTCCGCGACCGAGGTTGTCACCATAACGTCGAATTCGTGATTGGCGAATTCCGCCATGATGCGATCTTTCTCTTCCGGCTTCATCTTGCCGTGCAGCAAGCCAACCTTGTGGTGATAGAACACGCGCTGGAGCTTCTCGAAGGCTTCGACGGCGGACTGGGCGTCGATGCTTTCCGACGCTTCGACCAGCGGGTAGACGACGAACGCCTGCCGTCCCTGTTCAAGCTGCGATTCGATCAACTGGTAGGCGCGCTCGCGATAGTTCGGTTCGATGACGCGCGTCTTGACCGGGATACGTCCCGGCGGCATTTCGTCGATTACCGAGAGATCGAGATCGGCGTACATGGTCAGCGCCAGTGTGCGCGGGATGGGCGTCGCGGTCATGACCAGCAGGTGCGGATTCGTGCCCTTGCCGCGTAACGCGCCGCGCTGCTCCGTGCCGAAGCGGTGCTGCTCGTCGATGATCGCCAGCGCGAGATCGTGGTACTCCACGCCTTCCTGAATCAGCGCGTGCGTGCCGATGATGATGTTCACCGAGCCATCGGCGATGCCCGCCAGCACAGTTTCGCGCTCGGCAGCGCTGAGCGATCCGGTCAGCAGTGCGACTTTCGGCTGTGGTTCAGGCAAATTCGCCAGTGCGCGGCTGATGTTGCGGTAGTGCTGTTCCGCGAGGATGCCGGTGGGCGACATGAGCGCGGCTTGTTTGCCGGTGGCGACCGCCATCATCAGCGCGGCGAGGGCGACCGCCGTCTTGCCCGACCCGACATCGCCTTGCAGCAGGCGGTTCATCGGCACGGACTTGCCAATATCGACGCGAATATCGTTGATCGCGCGGCGCTGCGCCCCGGTCAGGGGGTAGGGGTAGACCGTGCTCAGGAA
>JACSRG010000813.1 GCA_014879865.1 Anaerolinea sp. | reverse complement strand
GCGTCTACGATCTGGAATCACTTCATCGCCTTGCAGCGACGCTACTACCGCCTGACCGGGAAATACATTTCGCTGTATGACATGAACAAGCATGTGCTGATGCTGCGAAAAACACAGCGGTTTGCGTTGTGGCGTGACCTGCACTCGCAAGCCTGTCAGGAGGTGTGCCGACGAATTGACGATGCCTACCAGCGGTTCTTCAGCAAACTAGCGCAGGGGCGACCGAAGTTCCGCAAGGCGAAGAAGTATGCGTCGTTTACCTTTCCGCAGTCGGGGTACAAGGTGAACGGGAACAACGTCACGATTGACGGTGTAGGCTACAAGTTTGTAAAACACCGCGAGATGGGTGGGCAGATTAAGACGCTCACCGTCAAGCGTGATACGGTTGGGCGATTGTGGTTGGTCTTTAGCGTGGTCGAGAACCTCAGCATCGAGCGAACCAGCACGGGTAAAAGCGGCGGATTTGATTTCGGTCTGAAAACCTTCTTGACCGACGATGAAGGACGACAGCACACGTCGCCGTTGTTTTTCAGTGAAGAACTCAAGCGCGTCAAGCAACTCAATCGCCAGTTGTCGCGCAAGGTGGAAGGATCGCGTCGGTACAAGCGGGCGCGGCAAGCGCTGGCCAAAGCCCATGCGGACGTAGTCAACCAGCGACGCGATCATCATTTCAAACTGGCGCATAAGTTGTGCGATGAGTACGACACGCTGTACTTTGAAGACTTGAACCTGCGAGGTATGAAAGCCCTGTGGGGGCGCAAGGTGAGCGATCTGGGGTTCGCCAGTTTCGTGAGCATCTTAGAATGGGTCGCATTCAAGCGCGGGGTTCAGGTCGTCAAAATCGACCGATTCACGCCAACAACGACCACCTGTTCTCGCTGCGGTCAACGGCACGATCTCTCCTTGCGCGATAGAACCCTGCACTGCGACTGCGGTCTGACCATCGACCGTGACCACAATGCAGCGATCAACATCAAAACTGCCGGGGCATCGGCAGTCTATCGGAGCGACACTAAGACGCTGGTCAAACTGCGCAGTCGTGTTGAGGGTAGAAGCCCCCGCCTTTAGGCGTGGGGAGTATGTCACAGGGCAGTTTCCGGGCGGATACAGTGATCCGCCCGCTGGAGTGTCACTTCGCTTTGACGCGTGACCGGAAGTAGCCGTGTAGGAAGCGGTAGAATTCGAGCGCATTTTCGGGGCGCTGACGGTTGGCGTCGAGACGGCGCGCCAAGCCGTTGCTGCCGTCTTGCAGACCTTTGCCGTCGGCTTTCTCGCTGATCAGCAGCGTCAGTTCGGGGATGCGCTGCAAGTCAATCGCTAGGTCACGCACCAGCGACCGCCGCTCGTGCAGGGCAATATCGCCCCACAGGCTTTCCAATTCCCCTTGAATCGCCTCGGCGCTGATCGAGATGCGCGTATCCGGTGGGAAGGTGCGCAGTGCATTCTTGAGCAGCCGCGCGATCTGGCTGACTTCGCGCATCAAAATCGGCGCGGAACGATCTGCCAGCGGGTGATTGCTGGTGAGCTTATCGGTGCGGGCGCTCAAGCGCCGACCACGCGCGAAATAGCCGCCCATCACGCGGAAAATATCGAGGATCGTCTGCGCGCTGCCCTTGCCCTCGACCAACTGCTCGATCTGCTCATCGACCTCGCGCGGGCGAATCTGCCGGTGCGCCGCCGCCAACTGCGAAAGCGTCTTGAGCATATCGACGACTGCGCCAGCCAAGCTGCTGCGCTCCGAGTCGTTCAAACCGCCATTCAAGCTGTCCAAGTCGCTGAGCAGCGCGGGGATGCTCGGCAGACGGCTTTTGTCCATGAAGGTCAGCCCGGTGTCGTAGAGGAACTGTGCCGACGTATGCGCCGAGTAGGCGTAGTCCGCGAGTGTTTCGCCGCCCATCAACCGCTTGAGGATGTACGCGGCTTCCGTCGCTTCGCCGACTTTGTCACCCAACGCCGCCTTGAACTGCTCCGCCGCCGTCACCGCGACCGCTTCGCTGCACCGCCGCACGAACCGCCGCAGCGAGTCCATTGCGACGACCCTGACCGGATCATCCCAATCGAGCATCTTGTAGACCTCGATTAATGGGGCGATGCCGTCTTCGCCTTTGCGCGCCGCCGCCGCCGGGATCAACTGCGCCACGCGCACGGCGAAATTCGAGTCGCGCCGCTTGACGTGGTACTTGAGGAGCTGCATCAGCAGTTCAAGCTGGATCGCCTCGATGATCATGCGGTTGCCGAAGACCAGCGCGGTCAGTTCGCTGGCGACCTCGTCCTGTGTCCAACCATGCTGTTCGAGCGCGCCGAAGTATGCCATCGCCAGCGGCAGCGGCTTGATCCCCTTGTCGCTGAGCGTCTTCAGCGCGACGGGCGTATCTTCCTTCGGGAAGGGTGTTTCGAGGAATAATCCGCGCAGCAGCGTGGCATAGCTGAGCATCTTGTCGGTCGGGTAGAGCAGGCGATTCTGGTGCAGCAGTTCAGTGGCGAGTTCGTCGTATGACTGCCGTGCCAGCAGAATTTGCAGTAGATAGCGCGAGCCGTAAATGCCGAGCGCCTCCAGCGCCTCATCGGTGGATAGTGTGCGGACAATCCCGCGCAGCGCCGTATCATACAGCTTGCCGAGCGGCGAGAGCGCCGCCGTGACCAGCGCCGCCAGCGCGTTGTTATCCAGTAGATCGCGCCGGTTCGCCAGCGTAGCGAGGTCGGCAAGGCGGACGGTCAGCAGCGGCTTGGCATCTTCACCGAGCGCGCTTGCCGCCTGTGCCAGCAGACCCGCCGGGGCAGGCTGACTCGTTTCGCTGTTGATCACATCGCTGAAGCTGGTAAACGCTTCCGGCAGGCGCGCGAGCAGCGGCTTGATCGCGGCGAACTTCTGCCAGCGCGACCCGGTCAGGGTTTGCGCGCCGAGCAGGAACACCGTTTCGGCAAGCGGTTGGTGCTGGATTGCCAGCGGCAGCGACACTTCGATCAGTCGCGGGAGGACGTTCGCTGCCTCGATGACCGATCCGGCGCGCTGAACGTGGCGCAAGAAAGCGTTGAGCGTGTCCGCCGCGCCGGTCTTGGCGAGTTGTTCGGCGTAGGCGGAGGCGGCTCTCTGCGCCAGTTCGATCCAGTACATGCCCTTGAAGCCGAGCGGATTCGTCAGCCAGCGCAGCAGCGTGCGGTAAACACGATCTGCTTTGCCCACGCCGAGCGCGTCGGTCATCTGCCGCATGATCACCCGCTCAAGGTCGGGCTGACCGCGCGCGACGACCGCCAGCACATCCGTATTTTCGATCTCGTCCAGAACGAGCGCGAATGCCAGCAGATGGCGCACATAGGCGGCGCGCAAATCGTCGTTGAGCGTCGGGTCTTCGGCGAGGATTTTGGCGACCTCGTTCGATGCGACCGGCTGGTTGTTGTTGATCGCCGTGTCGATTTTCAGGCGGTAGGAGGCGTACTTGAGCGAGTCCGACAGGGTGTCGCCGCGTTTGAGCCGCCAGCCCGCGACTCCGGTCATAGCGCTCGTCTGCTGGATGACCATGCTCGTATCGAGACGAAGCTGGCTCTTGATGAACCGGCTGTACTCGTCTTCGACCTTCTTGCCGGTTAGGGCGGCGGTGTCCCAGTTGAACACCAGTGTGTTCGGCGGCGCATTGCCTTCATGCAAAAAGCGAATCTGTGCGTCCACTTTGGTGAGCGGCAGCGTGTGCGTGGCGAAAGTCACGCCGAAGCGCGCGGGCGGGGGCAGCAGCGTGAGCAGCCCTTCGAGGAAGGTAACGCGCTGCACGGCATCCAGCGGCGCATTGAGGATCACGATCTGCACGCCTTGAATGATCGCGGCGAGCAGCGACTCGATCACGTCCATGCGATCCTTCGTCGCCGTCATCAGCGCCAGCATGGCGGACTCCTGTGCTGCCAGCGACGGAACGCCTGCCAGCGGCAGAGTCAGCAGCGGGATCGTGTGCCCGACTTGGTCGTAGATCGGCATTTGCCCTTCGACCAGCTTGCCTAACACGCGCAAATTGCCGCCGAGCGCGCGCAGCACGTCGATGGGCATAAGGATGACGTGCCGCATCGCCTGACCGTTGGCGCTGACCTGTGCCTGCGCGATCATGAACGGGATGGTTTTGCCGCGCAGCAGCGCCCATGACCCGTTCAGGATGTTGTTCATCGGCGGCAGCCGCGCCTCGGTGATCGCTTCGGCGGCGTGTTCCGGTTTGACACCGGGAGACGAGGCGAGCAGCCGTAATTCACCGTGCGGTTTGCCCGAATAAAAGAGCTGCCCGTAATAAAAGTGCTCTAATGCGTATCCTGCGGAAGATAACATCGATGCCGATGCCTCTGGTGTTTTGTCGGGTGGAGTGCGAAATCCGTAAACGTCCATGATCCATTATAGCGTCCCTCTATGTTACCTACGGATTGAGATTCGCAGTAGTAGACTTTTGTTGGATCAGCCGGGGATTTGTACTATACTTCGATGTAACAGCATTGAAACATCGCAGGCGCTTTAATTAGCGTTTCGTTGATTTCGCCAGTATAGTTGAAACAGATTACGCGCAAACTCCCAGTGAGGGGCAAGGCGAGGCATGAGCAAAGGTCGCATTCTGGTCGTTGAAGACGACTTCGACATCTCCAATATGCTGCGAATTTACTTCAGCGGACAGGGCTACGAGGTGCAGGTTGCGCCGCGTGGCGGTGAGGCATTGTCATTGACGCGCAAGCAGCTTCCGAACTTGATCGTCTTGGACATCATGCTTCCCGATATGAGCGGCTATGACGTGTGCCGCGAACTGCGCACGACCACACGCACCAGCCACATCCCGATCATCTTCCTCACGCAGAAAGACGAACGCAGCGACAAGATTCAGGGGCTGGAACTCGGCGCGGACGACTACATCGTCAAGCCTTTCGACATCGAAGAATTGAAACTGCGCGTACAGAACGCCATCGCAGCGGCGAACCGCCAGACGCAGATCGACTCGAAGTCGAACCTGCCGACGGGACGCTTGATCGAAGACCATTTGCGTTCGCTGATGCACAGCGGCAAAGACTGGACGTACGTCGATTTCAAGATCAACCAGTTCGACGCCTTCACCGATGTGTATGGCTTTGTCGCGGGCGATGAAGTCATCCGCTTCATGGCGGTGTTGATGGGGGAAGTCATCGACGAGATGGGGACGCCCGACGACTACGCAGGGCATCCGGGGCGCGATAATTTCGTCGTCATCACACACACGAGCGATACGGAGCGGTTGAAAGACCGCTTGATCGAATTGTTCAACGAGAAAGTCAAACAGCATTACTCGTTTATCGACCGCGAACGGGGCTATATCCTCGTGCCGGACAGCATCTACGGGGAACGACAAGTCCCGCTGATGTCGCTGTCTGCCGGGTCGGTTTCGACCAAGACGCACCAGTTCTCCGACATCCGCGAGATCACCGAATTGGCAGCCGAAAACCGCCGCAGAGGGGTAAACGGACAGGACAGCAGTGCCGCCAATCTCCTGACATCGTGGTAATAGTGCTTCCTCAGGGGTGAACCGATGGGCTTGCCAGTCATCCTATTCGCGGGCGCAGTCGTCATTTTCCTCTGGCTCTACCTATGGTCGCAGCAGCGCCAAAAGATGGGGGATATTCCAGAGGTAGAGGAAGTCCTTGTCAAAGTGCCAACCGCGTCCGGCGACGCGGTTTTGGTTGCACGCGAACACGGCAAAATCGTGTTTGCCAACGAAATCCTCCGGCACTGGCTCAGCTTGGACGCCGATATACCCGATCTCGAATATGTCGCCAGCCTGACGCAGCCGGGCGAAAGCTTCCTCGAACTGTTCGCGCACGAGGCGCAAGCCTCCTTCCAGTTGAACCGCCGCTGGGTCGAGGCGTCGTCGCATTTCATCCCGTCGGCGGGCGAAACCCGCGTCGTAGTGATCTTGCGCGAACTGGTGACGAGCGCCGCCAGCCCCGACGCGCTCAACCTCGGCACGGCGATCAGCCTCGTCAACGAGATCGGCGAGACGATCAACGCCAGCTTGGGCGTCGAACAGGTCTTGCAGGCGTTGATCACGATTGTTCGCAAGCATATCCCCGCCGATTCGGGCGAAATTTCGCTCTATGACGAGCCGTCGCACACGCTGACGCCGCGCGGGTGGGCAGGGGATGTCAGCTATGTGCTGGCGCTGGCGGAAACCGGCGGTATGTATCGCATGAACGAGGGCGTCACGGGCTGGATTGCGCGCTATAAGCAGCCCGCTTTCGTGCCGGACGCCGACGACCCCGCCGCGATCAAGCCCAAGCTGGACACGTACAAGAGTTTCGTCGGTATCCCGCTGCTGATGGGCGACCGCCTGATCGGCACGTTCGAGTTAGCCGCGAAAGACCCGCAGAACTTCACGCAGACACATTTCGCGCTGCTGCAAGCCATCGCGCGCCCGCTGACCACCGCGATCTACAATGCCGAACTGTACACCGAGCAGTCGCGCCGGATCGAAGACCTCGCCAGCTTGCAGGGCTTGAGCTACACCAGCGGCGACCCCGAATCGACCTACGCCGCGCTGACCGAACGTATCGCGCGGCTGCTCGGCGCGGAGGTTTGCGGCTTTCTGCTCTACAACGAACTGCGCAAATCGCTGGTGGCACAGCCGCCGTTCTACGGTCTGCCGCTTCAACTCGTGCGCAGCTATACGATCCCCGTGCCGGAAGGCAGTCCACAGCAGGAAATCTGGCTGAACAGTCCGTCGTGGTCATCCAACGATCTGGCGGATGAACCACTGGCAGAAGCCCTCAACCAGACTTTGCTGGTCAACGCGGCGGGCGTGGTCAACACGCTGCTCATGCCGCTGGAAGTCGGCGCGCGCCGCATTGGCGTGATTCAGGTGGCGAACAAGCGCTCATACGGCGGGTTTACCCTGCGCGACACGCAGAACTTGAACCTGCTCGCCGCACAAGCCGCCGTGATCGTCGAGGAAATCCGCCTCGCCGAACAGGAACTCAATCAAGAAGCCGAACTGACCGGCTTGCAGGAAATCGTGCAGACGTTCGGCGAGATCAGCCACGAGGGCGAATTCTACGCGACGATCACCGAGCGTATCGCCCGCCTGCTCAACGTGGATTACTGCGGCATCCTGCTGTACGACGAGCCGAGCCGCCGTCACATCGCGCAGCTTCCGTTCTACGGCATCGACGACGCGCTTGTACGCTTCTATGGCATCGACGTGCCGCCCGGCAGCGAGATGGAACACATCTGGCTGGAAGAAGACTACTGGTACACCAACAACGCCGCGACGGATCGCCTGATCTATGGGGCGGGGCTGGCTGAATTGGTCGGGCTGCTCAACATCCGCCAGACAATGCTGGCGACGTTAGCGACCGGTGGTAAGCGCATCGGCACGGTGCAGATCGCCAACCGGCGCGACGGGTCGGACTTCACCGACAAGGATGCGCGCCTGCTGCTGATCTTCGCGTCGCAGATCGCCGGGATGATCGACAACGCTCGCCTGTTCCAAGAAGCGCAGCGCCGCGCGGCGGAATCCGAGCGGATGCGCCGGATCGCAGAAATGGCGGGCGCGATCATGTCGCCGGAAGATGATTTCTCGGCGCTGCTCGGCGAAGTCGCCGCGCTGACGGGCAGTCCGTCGG
The DNA here is from genome assembly GCA_014879865.1 of Anaerolinea sp. Taxonomy (GTDB): domain Bacteria; phylum Chloroflexota; class Anaerolineae; order Aggregatilineales; family Phototrophicaceae; genus Flexifilum. Next base: position 499 of record JACSRG010000813.1, on the reverse strand, counting down.
TGTTTGTCAGCATCTTCGACTTGGAAAAAGGCAAGCTGACCACGCTGCCGCGCAACACATACAATCTCACGTTGGAGACGCCTGCCGTCTTCGATACGTACAGCAAGGGCTTCGAGTACAGCGTCGCCGTATCGCGCCGACCGTTCATCAGTCAGGATGTGATGGGCGATAAGCGCACGCTGCCCGAATACATCGAAATTTCGCGCAAGCTGGACATCAAGTCGGTGATTATGGTGCCGCTCGTCGTCGGCGATCAGTCGTTGGGCGAGATCGGCGTGATGAACCGCGAGTATCCGCCGTACAGCGAAGACGATTTGCCGGTGCTGCAAGCGGCGACCGTGCAGATCGCCGCCGCGCTCGACCGGATTCGCCTGTACGAAGCGACCGGGCAGAACCTCAGCCGCCGTTTGCAGGAACTCGACGCGATCTCGCGCGTCAGCAACGAGCTGGCGCTCACGCTCGATCTGGATCGCGTGCTCGATGTCATTCGCCTCGAAGC
>JACSRG010000168.1 GCA_014879865.1 Anaerolinea sp. | reverse complement strand
TCGATCTCACCGTCGTCGAACAGAATCAGAAATCGACTTCGATGGAGGTGCTGGCGGCAAAAGGTCGCCGTGTCAAGCTGCTGTGGCACAAGGACTTCAACCGTCCAATCGGCGGGAGTGCATAGCATGGCACGGGCGACTTTGTCCTCGCACACACTGAACTCGACACCTAATTTCTTGCGCCGGGCAGGGCGATTCCTCTTCAGCCACCCGAATATCACCCTGATCTTGATGCTGCTGCCCATATTAATCTGGTTGGGCGTTGTGTATCTTGGGTCGCTGGCGGCACTGCTCACACAGAGTTTCTTTTCTTTAGATGGTTTTTCGGGGCGTATCGTTCGTGAATTCACGTTTTCGACCTACAGCCAGCTATTCACCGAATCCAACCGAGACATCATCTTGCGGACGCTTGGTATGGCGGCTGCTGTCACAGTAACGAGCGGTGCAGTCGCGTTTCCAATCGCGTACTATATGGCACGTTTCGCAAGTTATCGGGTCAAAGGCTTGCTGTATCTTGGGGTGATGCTGCCCCTGTGGTCAAGCTACCTCGTGCGGATTTACTCTTGGCGGCTCATCCTCGCGCAAGAAGGGATCGTCACTTGGTTTTTCAACGGTCTGGGCATCAAGGGGCTGCTGGACTGGATGCTGGCAATTCCCGGTATCGGCGGTCCCTCACTCTCGTTTTCCTACATCGGCGTGTTCGTTGTGTTTGTGTATATCTGGCTGCCGTATATGATTCTGCCGATCAATGCCGCGCTGGAGCGAGTCCCTAAGTCCGTGATCGAAGCCTCCGCCGATCTCGGCGCACGTCCCGGCTACACATTCCGCAAAGTGATTTTCCCGCTGGCGTTTCCCGGTGTGATTGCCGGTTCGATCTTCACTTTCTCACTGACGCTGGGCGATTACATTATCCCAAGCGTGTTCGGCAATTCGAGCTTTTTCATCGGACAAGCGGTCTACTCACATCAGGGGACTGCCGGTAATATTCCATTGGCGGCAGCGCTGACCGTCGTACCCATCGTGATCATGGGCGCATATTTGCTGATCGCGCGCCGGTTAGGAGCGTTCGATGCACTCTGAACGCGCACCACTTCCCTTAAGACTCGCGACGGTTGGCGGGCTGATCTTTTTGCATTTCCCGCTGCTGCTCATTGTCCTATACGCCTTTACGACCGAAGATGCATCGTTTACGTTCCCTCCACCGGGTCTGACGACGGAATGGTTCGGCGTACTGTTCGGTCGCCGTGATTTCTGGGCGGCGCTGCAGCTTTCGTTGGGAGTTGCCATCATTTCCACGTCGATAGCCGTGCTGCTCGGAACCATCACCGCGCTGGCAATCTACCGCAGCAAATTCTTCGGACGTGACGCGATCACGCTGATGATCATTCTGCCGATAGCGCTGCCGGGGATCGTGACGGGTATCGCGCTCCGCTCCGCAATCAACCTGATCGACTTGGATTTCTCGTTCTGGACAATCGTACTCGGTCATGCGACGTTCTGCGTGGTGACGGTCTACAACAACGTCGTTGCTCGGATGCGCCGCACGAACTATTCGCAGATCGAAGCGTCGATGGATCTCGGGGCAACGAGCCTGCAAACGTTTCGCTACATCATCCTGCCGAATATCGCTACCGCGCTGCTTGCCGGCGGGATGCTGTCGTTCGCGCTGTCGTTCGACGAAGTGATTGTCACGACGTTCACGGCAGGACAAAGCCAAACGCTGCCGATCTGGATTTTCAGTCAGCTTACCCGCCCACGTGACCGCCCGGTGACGAACGTCGCCGCGTTGATCGTGATCGCCATTACATTAATTCCACTTCTGCTGGCGTACCGCTTTACACGCGAGCAGCAGCCCACTTAACGCGCTGCTGCGAGGAAGCCAAAGTCGATATAGAAGCACGTCGCTTTGGCTTCACCGCATGTAACCTCCCCATGATCTTTGAAAATGAACACGAGCGGATCGTGCCGCTTGAACTTCTTTTTCAGATTGTTCCACTGCGACTTGCTCGGCGTTGCTTGCTCGGCGAGAAGGACAAAGTAGCCGGGATCAAACATGACGCGAAAGTGACCATCAGGATAGCTCACTAATTCGCGAAAATGCGAGACTGGCGGGTCTTGGTAATCGGTCAGTACATCCTGAGCAAAACGCTGAACGCGTTCACGAGGGCGTGGGCGAAATTCTGGCAGCGGCTTCATACATTCCTCTGATACGTTTTATCTTTATTTTAATGCGCCCGTGGTATACCATGAACGCTTAACGAAGCGTGAGATCACAATGACTATTAAACCAACGCCTGAACTGATTGAAGCGATTTTGCAACGTGTGCCGGAGGGATTCATTCACCGTTCGGCATTGGTAAATCGCTTGAAAACCAGCAACAAGAACCTGACGAAACAGGCGAGCAGAGTTGGGCGCGAACGCGATTACTTCTTTGACGTGCAGCGTGTCAACCGTGACGACGTGCGCGAACGCTCAAATTGGAGTCGTCCGGCGTTTCCGCCAATTGCCGCCGATGGCATGCCTATCGAACCTCCGATCACCGAACAACTGACGGCACGGCGCGCCCAGATGGACGGTGAAGCCGATTTCTTGCGCCTGCTGGATCGTCTGGGTAGAACATCCGGCTATATCCGACAAACCGACATTAGCCCGGATGATGCCGCGCTGGCGCAGCAAATGATCGCACAAGCGATTCTGCGCGAGAAGGATGGATTTGTCTATGATCCGCTCCGCATTAGTCCCGGCACAATTGATGAACTGCGCCGTCGTGAGGGTATGCGTGAACCCCACGAGCGGCTGATCGCCCACCTGTCAGCGAAACCGGGCAAAGCGGCTCCTGAAGAAGAATTGATCGCGGCATTTGGCGAAGACCAGTATCGCGAATTGTTTTCATGGGGGGATTTCACGGCATTTGTTGTGCCCCTAAAAGTAAAACCCTATCGCGCGACATGGGTACGTCTGCGTGATGCAAATCCTGCTGAAGCGGAGAAAGCCGCTGCCGAAAGTGTCAAAATCAAGGATGATGCGTGGCAGGAAGCGCTTGACGAAGCGGGCGATCTAGTGCGACAGGGCGCTAAAGAAGGCGTGACGCTCCGCAGCCAAGTTATCGCGCGATCCTACTTGCTTAGCGCCGCTGCCAAGCGGCTCGGCGTCCATGAAGAAACGCTGATAGAGGCAGTCGAAGAGGGCGTTATCCCGGCTTTCACCGACCCGGAAGAGAAAGTGCGCTTGCCTGCCGATGAGGTCGAAGCAGCATTCAAAGATAGTGCCTACAGTGAGCAGATCGCGGCGTTCGAGGAAATTCGCACCCGCGAGATCGCGATTGCACTCGGTATCAGCTACTCGACTGTGCGTAATCGTCTGCAAAAACTGAGCGGTGACAAGCGCCGTACACGATGGGGCGATGTTCGTGGACGCTGGAATCTGCCAGAAACGCTGCGCGAGTTTCGGCGTCTGCTGCGTGATCAGATGCTTGAGCGGCGTACCGAACGCACTGACGACCGTGATCGCCCTGTGGTGGATTACGAAACCATGCGTGCCCAAGTCGAAGGCGAGCGTGAACGCCGCCGTGAGTTACGTAAGCGTCTGCTTGCGGCTTTCCCGACTTGGCAGCATGAAGGACGATTGGTTCAACGGATTTACCTGCATGTGGGTCCGACCAACAGCGGCAAGACGCATCATGCATTAATCGCGCTGGCGGATGCGGGCAGCGGTTGGTATCTTGCACCGCTGCGCCTGCTGGCGTTCGAGATTTTCGACCGTTTGAACGAGCGCGGCGTGAAGTGCAACCTGCTGACGGGCGAGGAGTATATCCCTGTACCCGGCGCGACAATCACCGCTGCAACAGTCGAGATGTTCAACCCGAACGACAGCGGACGCTGCGTGGTGATTGATGAAGCGCACATGCTGGCTGATCCTGATCGCGGTTGGGCATGGACACGCGCCTTCATGGAAGCGCAAGCGCCAGAGATTCGCGTTATCAGCCCGCCATTCGCGCGTGGATTGGTCGAACACATGTCGAGTGCCGCGGGATTGCCCTTAACGGTCGTTGAACATGAACGACTGACGCCGATTCGCGTTGCCGAGCGCTACTGGAATCTGCGCGAACTGCCGTCAAAAACGATTCTGATCGCGTTTTCGCGCCAGAGCGTGCTTCAACTCAAAACCGAGCTTGAGCGTATGAAGCGCACCGTGTCGGTCGTGTATGGCAATTTGCCGCCGGAAGTTCGACGCAAGCAGGCGGAACGCTTCGCAACCGGGCAAACTGACATTTGCGTGGCAACAGATGCTGTCGGCATGGGCTTAAATCTACCGGCGGATTATGTCTGTTTCTACGAAGTCAACAAGTTCGATGGGAAGCAGAGCCGGACGCTGACCCCAAGTGAGGTGCAGCAGATCGGCGGGCGGGCAGGACGCTACGGTTACAGTGAGTTTGGCGAAATCGGCGCGACCAACAAGCAGGACTTGAAACTGGTCAAGCAGTTGTACAAGACACCGCCTGAACCGCTGACGCATGCACATGTTGCGCCGACCGTCGAGGATCTCGAAATGATCCCCGGCAGCCTCGCCGAACGGTTACAGCAGTGGGGGATGCTGCAATCGATTCCGGAAGCCTTGCGCGGCGCGATCAAAACGGCGGATTTGTCCGAGCGGATCGAGCTGGCGGCGATGTTGACCGATCAGGAAGTCGCTCAGCTTGGTTTGGCGGCGGCGATGCGCTTGATCAACGCGCCCACACGGATGAACACCCGTCCATACTGGTATGACTGCGCGCAAGCAATACTCGCGCACGGTACGATGCCCATGCCGCCTATGCCACCAACCGACATCATCAATAACTATGATCTCGCGAATGCGGAGGCGAGCGTTGCCTGTGCCGATATTTATCTCTGGCTCTCGCGCCGCCCGGAGTTTGAGCGGTACGCACCGGATGCGCCGGAAGCTCGTTTACTGCGTACGCAGTGGTCTCAGGACATCGACGCGGCGTTACTGCGCCGTCTTGACTCGGCACGCTTGTGCGTAAGCTGTGGCAAACCGCTGCCAAAGGGGCATCGCTACCGCATTTGTGATGCGTGTTTCGCCGAACGGCGCGGATATGCCGATGACTTCGACGAGTAATGTCACTCAAACATGCTCATGTGAGTGTCACGCGCTGTGTTATAATCGCTGTGAAGAACTGTACCTACAGCGATTTTGACGAAAAGGCGAGGGCATGTCGAACTGGAAACAAACGATCACGCAAGTCGTCGGCAGCGTTGACGACTACTTCGACGCGCTGCAGTTCAAGCTTCGCCAGAAACGCGGACTTGCCCCTGCACAGATCCTCACGTTTATCGGACACGGAACGCATACCGTCTTGTATCTACGTGGACGGGCTATTGAAGACTACAGCGTAGTTGATGCGCGGGATACAGACAGCATGTGGCGAAATATGCTGAATATGTATCGCCGCTTCAACAGCCGCGAAATCCCCTATGCCCGCGTTGAGGCAACGTTCGCAGGGAAGGCTTATCCTGTCCGCGCCGATGACGAGGGATATTTCAATGTACGGATCGAGCTTGATAATCCGCTGCCCGATGATGTAATCTGGCATGATATTATGCTTGAGCTGCTCGATTATCCCTCTGACGCCGGGGCACGAACAGTTGGCAAAGTGATTGTACCGCCAAAAAATGCGCAATTCGGCGTGATCAGCGATCTAGATGACACTGTCATCAAAAGCGATGTTGTCAATGTCCTGAAGCTGGTACGTAATACCTTTCTTTATAACTCGCATACGCGCCTACCATTTGCCGGGGTCGCAGAGTTCTATCACGCGCTGCAAAAGGGGGCAGGGCAGGGCTACAATCCGATCTTCTATGTGTCGAACAGCCCTTGGAATTTGTACGATCTATTGGTTGATTTCTTCGAGGTTCGCGGCATACCGCTCGGTACGTTTTTCCTGACGGATATGGGCTTCACGCCGACCAAGTTCATCCGCACGAACGGGGCGCAGAATAAATTCGGCACGATCAAGACGCTGCTGGAAACGCATCCAACCCTGCCGTTTATTCTCATTGGCGACAGCGGGGAAAAAGACCCGGAAATCTATCTGAAGGCAGTGCAGACATTCCCGGGTCGAATCAGGGCGATCTATATCCGCGATGTCACCAATCTGCGCCGTGATAGCCAAGTCGCGGCATTGATTCAGCAGGCGGCAAGTCTCGGAGCTGAAATGCTGCTGGTTCCAGATACTGCCGCAGCGTCAGCACACGCACTGGCACGTGGTTACATCGCTCCCGAAGCAATCCCCGCTATTCGAGAAGAGAAACGCGAGGACGAGAAAAAAAACTCGGCAATCGAGGCACTCATCGACAAACTGCCTTAAGCGTTTGGCACATCTACGGGAAGCACTTCGATGTTTTGCCCTGAAGTCACATTGATCAGTGCCGTCATGAGCCAACCGGTTACACCGTCGTAGCGCACACGCAGCCACAGCGAGTCCTCGGTTCGTGCTTGAACTTCTAATGGGGTATTGAACGGCACGATGGCAACCACATCTGCGCCAAAGTCAGGCTGCGCCCGCAGGTTCGTATTGAAGCGGGTAATGATGGTTATGGAGACCGTCGCCGCCGCTAAATCGGCTTCGAGATCGGCAATCTGGGGGGTAGTTGCGACGATGGTTACAGCGTCAAGCTCCCCGGTGACGCTAACGACAAAATACGCCACCCATCCCGGTGTACCTTGATAATCGATCAGCAGCCACTCTTGATCGGCGGTGCGCCCAGTTATATCGACCGTATCACCGGGATCGAGTGATCCAACGCGTTCATAGCTCGTTGCAGGCCCGGATCGGACATTGACGCGGCGGAAGGCGGTAGCATACACTTCGGAACTAGCACGGAGCGCAGGCGTGCTGCCTTGATCTGGATCGAAGGGTGCGGCTGCGGCTGAGAGGTGCGCTTCGACAATTGGCAGAAGCTCCGCGCTGCCGTCAAGCGTCACTGTGAAGAAGGCAACCCATCCCTCGCCACCGGCGAAGTCGATGCGCAGCCAGTTGCTTTCGGCATCACTGCGTCCAGTTACCGTCACGACAGCGCCCGATGCAATCTGTCCGGCGATTTCATAGCGTGTGCCCGGTCCCGTCCGCACGTTGACGGTGCGAAAGGCTTGAGCCGAGAGCGTTTGCTGCGCTGAGGCAGTCACCGTGATGAACAACACGGAAAGCAGCAGGAAAAATCTCGTCACAGATAGACTCCTTACAGGAACGGCGTACGATTCATTGTAAACCACTCATGGGTGAATATGAAACATAGAACAGGTTCCAACGAGCGTTATCTGTGTGAAGTTGAAGTGACAACCGGTCTTGAGTCAGTCAGTCGGGACGAAATCACCGAACGGTTCGGGAAAGCGGTTGTGCTCCTGCCACACGAACGCGCAGGGGAGATCCAGTTTCACTTCACAGGCTCGCTTGGGCAACTGCGCAGCTTGCAAACCGTTTATGCCGCGTATGTGGTCTACGAATTTGACATTCCGCGACCGCGTGCACTTCTCGGCGATGCTCACTTCCGACGCCTGTTAGCGCAGATCGAACTGGTACAAGACTTGTCTTCGGGCTATGGATCGTTTTCGGTTGCCGCTGCTGGATCCGATTCTTCCGTCATGAGGCGAATCAAGGAGGAGATCGCTGTCCACACTGGATTACTGCTCGCAGAAGAAAAGGGCGATTTGTTCATCCGCATTCGTCCATATCGTTCAGTATGGCAGACGCTCATTCGGCTTTCGCCGCGACCGCTGGTAACGCGCGCATGGCGTGTGTGCAACCTCGAAGGCGCATTGAATGCTGCAACTGCCCACGCCATGATTCGCTTGGGACAGCCTAAAACAACAGATGTGTTCCTGAACATCGGGTGTGGTTCGGGGACGCTGCTGATTGAGCGCGCCAGTTATGGAGATGCGGCACGCATCATCGGTGTTGACCACGATCCAAACGCGCTAAACTGTACACGCACCAACATAGCGGCTGCCAATGAGGCCCATATCGAAATTCTTCATGCCGATATGACCCGGCTTCCTCTCTCGGACGAGGTGGTCAACCGCGCTGCCGCCGATCTGCCATTCGGTCAGCTTATGGGCGACCACGAGACGAATGTGAAC
>JACSRG010000172.1 GCA_014879865.1 Anaerolinea sp. | reverse complement strand
AGGCCCATATCGAAATTCTTCATGCCGATATGACCCGGCTTCCTCTCTCCGACGCGGTGGTCAACTGTGCTGCCGCCGATCTGCCATTCGGTCAGCTTATGGGCGACCACGAGACGAATGTGAACTTATATCCACGTGTGCTCAACGAAATGGCGCGGGTGATGGCACCCGGAGGGAGATTCGTAGTGATTACGCACGAAATGCGGCTCATGGATCGCCTGCTGAGCAAAAATCATCTGTGGACTAGCGAACAAGCGATCCAAGTCAATTTGCGCGGCTTGCACCCCAAAATCTATGTACTCCGCCGGACTATGTCTCGCGTTTGAGCCAGAAGAACTGGTACGGCTCTAGCCGGAACTCGTCCTCCGGCGTGAAGAGTTTCCCGGTCAGAATATCCGTGACGCGGTCAACAGGTGACCATTCCTGCCGGAGCACACGCTTGTCAAGAGACTGTGGATGTTCCGAGAAATTCGCCAGAACGAGGATTTGATCGTGGCGAATGAAGCCAAGAACACGCCGGTTGCCAGCATTGACGAAACGTGTATCCCCATTGGCAAGCGCGGGAAGCGTCTTTCGAACCATGATCAGGCGGCGGATATTCTGATAAATTCGTCCCTCGATAGTCTTCTCGTCAAGCCGCTGCGCGTATTTTGCGGCATCCGCCTTCGGGCGGTGCACCCACCGACTGTCTGCGGCTTTTGTTGGTTCATCGACATACCTGTAGTCGTTGATAGTGCCGATCTCGTCGCCGAGATAAATCAAGGGAATCCCACCTGCACTCAAAATCAGGCTGTGAACCATGAGGATACGACGTACGGCAGCATCGATGAGCGTAGGATCTGCGACCGCTAGCGCTTTTTCCAATCCGGCTAGAGATGCCAGCGTCCCGGAAATACGCATGTCCTGTGTACGCGGGTTGTAATTAAATGGCACACCGGCGGCAAAGCTTCCGGGGAATCTGCCGGTATAGAACAAATTCAGGAAGTAACGATGATCGAAGCCATTGATACCAAGTTCAGCGGCATCCTCGTCGGCGAAACCCCAACCGATATCATCGTGTGAGCGTAAATAGTTGATCCATGCGGCATCGACGGGCAGGGTAAACTGCTTATTCAAAGTATGCCGCATGAAATCCGTTTCACGGGTCGCCAGCGCTTCCCAAATCGACACCATCATAATCGGGTTGTAGGAGATCTGGCACTCGTCGCTGCCGATGTAACTGCGGACGTCACGGGGATGGACGATTGCCTCGGACTTGAAGAGCAGGGCAGGGGCAGCGATTCGCATTAAGGCATTGTAAGCGCGAATCAGGATATGCGCCTCGGGCAGGTTTTCGCAGTTCGTGCCAAGACGCTTCCATATAAATGGAACTGCGTCGAGGCGGAGAATTTCGACCCCTTGATTAGCGAGGAACAGCATTTCTCCGAGCATAGCGCGGAAGAGGGCGGGATTCGCGTAGTTGAGATCCCATTGGAAGGGATAAAAGGTTGTCCAGACCCACTTGCTAATCTCCGGGCGATGAGTGAAGCTGCCGGGAGCCTGCTCAGGGAAGATTTCGCGCAGATGCGGCTCATACTGGTCAGGCAATGTGCGATCGTCGAACATCCGGTAGTAGGCTTGATATTCACGGTCACCGCTGAGTGCCTTCTGTGCCCACTCGTGTTCGTCGGACGTATGATTGAAGACAAAATCGAGCACGAGACTGATTCCATGCTGGCGCAGCTCGCTCGTTAACTCGGCAAGCTGCCCGGTCGTGCCCAGTTTTGGGTTAACCTCACGGAAGCTGCTTACCGCATAGCCACCATCGTTGTTTTTCTCCGGCGAGCGGAACAACGGCATGAGATGCAAGTACGTCAGCCCTAATTCCTGAAAATACGGGATGCTCTGCTGGACTCCGGCAAGGTCTCCGGCGAAGAGATCGACGTAGCCTACTGCGCCCATCATTTGCTCACTCTGGAACCAGAGCGGCTGATCTTCGCGCCGCTGATCCAGCAGTCTGAGTTCGGCAGACCGCTGGACGTAGGTTTGGGCGATTACGATCAGCGTCTGTTCGAGGTGATAGAACACGTCGTAGTGATCCCCGTAAAGCTGAATGAAAGATGCAAAGAAATCGGGGAAATAGCGTGTTAGGCGTTCCATAAACCGCGCTGCGTCTTCGTCCTGCGCAAGAATCGGCAGTATGCGCGGCGTGAGTCGCTGGAGCGAGATTTCAGCCTGCTCGGCAAGCCATTGGGCATCTTTAGAGATCATGCGGTCCCTGACAGAGTGGTAGCAAGGGTAAATTCGACTCTCAGTTTACCGAGAACGGTCCCATTGTTTCGATGTTGGGACGCGTCTGTAAAGCGTCGGTGAGTGTAACTTCTTTCCGGTAGGCTTGGCGAACACTTTCGGCAAAATCGAGGGCATTCGCTGTGCCAAGAAGTTCCTGTTTTTCATGCATATCGATTTTGAGCAAAGAAGCAGCGAGGTAGGTTAGCGCAAGCTCATCTTGGGGCATGTGGCTTGCATTTAGTCGCATGTTGTCGGTCTGCTCGAGAACCGCCAGATATCGTTCGACCCACGGACGCAATTTGGCGACAGCTTGCGAGAATTCCGCAGAATCCTGATTTTCGAGTGGGAATAATTCAACGTTACCAACAAGGTAAGGGCGTGTGCGTTCAACGTCATGAATGATGAAGCGATCTTGTCCGACGGCGACGATGTTCATGCGTCCCGACCCAAGCGGCTGCGCCTGTGCGATCAACGCCGTGCAGCCGATAGTGTATGGCTGCGGTTCGCGACCTGCGGCAAGAACTTCGGAACCACTGCGCAGCATGACGACGCCGAAGGGCTGATGTCCTTGGATGCATTCGTTGATCATCAGCTTGTAGCGTTCTTCAAAGATGTGCAGGTTTAACGGCACGCCGGGAAACAACACCGTGTTGAGTGGAAAAAGTGGAAGTTTCTGCATGGGGTTTGATACAAGCTCCATGAAATGCGTAGCTGCGTATATTTTACCCGCATTGCCGATCATTCGCCGAATCTCTTGGATAGTTCTCATTCACATTTACTTGTGATAATGATGCTTATCATCTACAAACTGCATTTTGGCGAAGATGGGCAGTTTTTCGCCCATCTTCGCATTCACGTATCATGCATCGAAACGGAATGGGTTGAAGTCCGTATTGTAGTCAAACACGTCTTCTTGTTCGGCGTTCTTCAGCAGGCGAATGACCTGAAGTGTGACTGGCGTCAGCACGACTTCGATGCCAACTTTAAGGACGTAGTTCGTCACCATCAACGCCGCCATGAGTTCTACCGGAAACGCACCCAGCGCCGTCGCGATAGTAAAGAACGCCAGTGTATCGACCGCTTGCCCGGCAATCGTGCTGCCGATGGTTCTTGTCCACACGCGCCGACCCTGTGTCAGTATCTTCATCCGTGCGAGTACATAGCTGTTCACGAATTCGCCGAAGAAATACGCGATCAGGCTGGCAATCGCGAGTTTCCAGATACTGCCCAGAATCAAATCATATGCGCCCTGTCCGACCGACTCCTGCCACAGTGCTTCACCCGGGAGTACCCCGGCGAGCCAGATGAAGAACGCCATCAGAGCGGTCGCGAAGAAGCCGCTCCAAATAACTCGGCGTGATCGACGGTAGCCATAGATTTCTGTGAGAATGTCGCCGAAAATGTAGGAAATCGGGAATACCAGCGTTCCGGCGTCGAATGCGAACTGCAGCCCACCGATGTTGATACCTACATCGATGATCTTTGCGCTGCTGAGCAAATTGCTCATGAGGAGAACTGTCACGAACAATACAGTGATCAGGTCGATATACTTGTAGCGGCGTTCCATAGGGCTTCTCGCGAGTCTCTCTGTGGAACACATATTTTCTCATCTGCGCTAAAATAAGACAACCTAGAACATACGCACCCTTGGACAAGATCATGGCATCAACACGCAAGCAACCTGTTGATTTTCGAAAAGAAGAAGTGGAGTTCGTCACGAAGTGCTGGAAAAGCGCGACTTCGCTGTCTCTCGTGGGGATCGGCAGCGTGGGCAAATCCAACTTGCTCCAACACCTTTCAGATACCGATGTACAGGCGCGCTATTTGGGGGAATTTTCCGGGAAACTAAAGACCATTGTAATTGACGCAAATATGCTTGGACCACTGCCTGCCGAACGTGATGACCCGTTTCGCTGCTGGGCTGGCTACGAACTACTGATGCACCGCCTCTTCCTTGCCTTCTTCCCGCTCGACGTGCTCCCGAAAGAGGAGGCAAAAGGCTTCTACGAGACGTATCAGGCGTTACAGGACGGCAGCAATCCCCTTTTCACTTATATGGCGCTCCGGTACTTCGAGCTCGGCATGGAATATTTCATGCGTCATGACATTTCAATCGTCTTTCTGTTCGACGAGTTCGAAGAACTGCTGCGCCAACTTCCCGTGAAATTCTTCCAGACCCTGCGTGGATTACGCGACCTGAACAAACGCCGTCTCTCGTACGTTACCCTTTCACGCTCTCCTCTACCGACGCTTGTCGAGCGGTTTAGCATTCCTGCGCTCGAAATTGAACCGTTTGTCGAGTTGTTTACCGACAATACCTATTATGTAGGTCCTTACAATGAGGTGGACGGACGGAGAATGCTCGACGAGCTGGTTCGTCGCCGTCAGCAGGCGTACCCTGAACCCCTCAACTACGCGCTCCTTGAGGCGACCGGACGGTATGCGGGTATTCTACGCGCGAGCTTCAATGTGCTTGAAGAATTTAACGGCGTTGATTTGGCACGGCTACCCGCCGACCAATTTGCGGCACTACTCGCCGGAAAGCCGTCGGTTCGCTCGGAGTGTATGACCATCTGGACGAGTCTCAACCGCTCGGAGCAGCATGTACTCAAGGCAGTGGCGCGGTTGACCCCCTATACGGTGAACCCCGAAAGTGAACTCGCTGTCCACATGCTGGTGCAGAAACGAATCCTGAGATTCGACAAAGGCGGACAGCGGCTTGAGATCACACCGCCGATCCTCAACCAATTCGTGCTTTCGAATCCCGATCCAACATGAACGGTTACCTGATTCCCGCCCGGAAGCATCGTATTGAAACGATGGTGGTCAACTCGCGCTTCATCGCCACTGTCGATTTCGCGCCGACGGCGGCGGATGCTCGTGCGTTCATTCATGCGATTCGGAACGAAATGCCGGATGCATCCCATCATGTCTACGCTTTTCGAGCCGGTTATGGCAATTCCGTCACCGAGGGGTTGAGCGACGATGGTGAACCATCGGGGACTTCGGGCCCACCCGTGATGGCAGTCCTGCGTGGACAGGACATCGGCGATGTCGTCATCGTGGTCACGCGCTACTTTGGGGGGACAAAACTGGGCACTGGCGGATTAGTCCGCGCCTACAGTGATGCTGCTCGCGAGGCATTGCTTAGTCTGCCATTGACCCGGAAGATCGCCCGCACACTCGTCGGATTCGACCTCCCCTACCCTCTTTACGAACAGGTCAAGCGGCTGATCAGCGCGTATGAGGGTGAAATCACCGAAGAGACATTTGCGGCGGATGTCACCTTATTGGCGGTCTTTCCCGATGACCAAGTTCCCGCGTTTGACCATGCCCTTTCCGAGCTAACTGCTGGACGTATTAAAAGCATATCGCTCGGCAGTGTTTGATGATTAGTCCAGATTATCAAGTGCAGGCATAGCATTGTAAGTACATGAGTTATACTCGCCACCCAGAATGACGCGAAAATCAATGGAGCGTGTCGGGTCTGGTTCTTGCATAATATTCGCTTCATCGACGCGCAGTGCTGCCTGTAGAACCCCTAAGCTGCTCCCCTTACTGCGCCCGGTAAAGTCGTAAATCATGGTCTGATCCTGATACGCTGCGGACTCCGTCGATAACGAGGGAACGAAGCCTTCCCATGCTAAGCGATCAAAGGCGACACGAGCCAGATCATTCATGCCACTGCCATTGACAATTTCTACCCGCGCTCCTTCTTGAACCAATTGGTGATCGGTGACGGGCTGCAAAAACTCGCTGATCAGCCTTTGGACTGCCTCGCGATTTGGAGCCAGTACGCTTGATCCCTCAGGTGATTGGTAGAAGCTCACTTCGCGGTTCGCTCTAAACGTGTACGAAGCGATGTGACCTGTGTCAATCATCGCGGCAAGCGGCACGAGATTCAGCATATCTTCAAGCCGAATGTCTGTATCAACCACCTCCAAGACCTGTGCCCAGACATCTGTCACTTGATCAAGCAGGTTAAGGGCGCGAATCCGTCCCCACAGGGCGCGCAGCACAACCTGCTGACGGCGACCGCGATCAAAATCACTCGTCGTGCGGCGGCTGCGGGCAAACCACAGCGCGAGATCTCCGTCCATCGCGTGTACCCCGACGGGAAGCGTAAACATCTCCCAACTTTCCTCAAGGGCGGGGTCAAGCGCCGGATCGCTCAGCCGCCAGTCACTCAGGGCGCAATCGACTGATACCTCAACCCCGCCGAGATCGTCGATGATCCGCTCGAAGTCGGCAAAGTCGACGGCGGCGTAGTAGTCGATCTCGATGCCTAAATTGTAACGAATCGTATCCTTAAGCAGCCCTACCCCACCGCCCGCATAATCGATGTCTTCTCCATAGGGATAAGCAGAATTGATTCGATAGTTCCGATAACCGGGAATGTAGACATACAAATCACGCGGAATAGATAGCATCGCAACTGTACCAACCGCACGATTGACAGATACGATGATGATTACATCGGTACGTCCGGCATAGCGCGGATCTCGCGTATCACTGCCTAACAGAAGAAAGTTGACAATGTCATACCCGCCTTCATCAGCTAGCGGCATGGGCTCGGGAGGAACTTCGTCTTGTGCACGGAGCGCAAAAGACGTCAGCAGGACTAGAAGTAGGCAAATGACACGGATCATCTTGTCGCTATCCTGATGCAGACTCAACACTGCTTTCAGTATAGGAGCGCCTAGGTCAAATAATCATCTGCATTGGGGGATCGCCGATCTGGCGGTGGAATTGCGTAGGACACTCCGTGTTCGACACGGAGTGTCCTGTAGGTTTAACGATAGGTGTTGATAAGACTGAGCATATTGCGCACCGAAACAGGCTTGCGGACGTAGTCGTTGCAGCCCGCCGAAACGTATTCGTCGGCGTACCCCATCGTGTCATACGCTGTGATCGCGATGATGGGTTCGGTCACACCTTTCTGGCGCAGCAGGCGCGTGAGTCGTAAGCCATCCATACTCCGCGTACCTAGGTTCAAATCCATGAGGATCAGATCGGCTGTACCGGGGTCAATCGCCGACAGCGCGCTTTCGGCTTCGCTGAAGGTGACCAACTCGTCGTTATTCATGTGGCAAATACGCTCGATGAGCGCCACGTTTGCAAGGTTGTCCTCAACATAGATGATGCGCATATTCCCTCGACACTTGCTAGTAATTGATAACTGGTATGGCGCTGAATACGCCCCGGAAGAGGATAAACTCCTCAGTGACCCAGCCCTGCCCAAAACTCCCGCGAACCAAGAACCACAAGCCGTCTTCTGTCACTCCGACAACCGGCAGCTCTGTGCCACCGGGGATTACTGCAATCGAGGCATATTGTCCACCGGGACCACCGCGCACGTTCAAATACGACGTATTGATGACGACATGTCCGGGATCTAACACTGCAACCGGCACAAGCGACGTGCTGGCAGGCGCAGCAGGAGACGTCGCCTGACGTGGAGCGCTTCCGCGCAGCAGATCAGATGTCGTCCCTGTGCGAATGGTCACAGCCGAAGTGGGAATCCAGCCAATGATTCCATTCCCTAATTCTACCTGATAAAACGCTCCATTAGTGTTAATGAGGAACGCTTCCGTGCCGTTAAACAGCGGAGGATAGGGCGCTGCCCCACTCGCCGGCGCTGTGAGTAAGTTAACCGGTCCAGCCGTGACGACAACAATTGTGTGGTTGATTCCTGACAACCGAACGGCGACTTTGGGAGCTTCAATCCAGCCGATGCCGACATCAGGAACCGAAATCTGGACGTATTGAACACCGTTCACGAAGGTATAACCAACGACGCCATAATCGACGCGATCATCGCGGAACATGGTCGTCAGGAGAACGCCGGTCGCCGGGGTTTCACGCAGATCGACGGACAATACCGTGAGCATCGCCCGATAGCGTTCG
>JACSRG010000749.1 GCA_014879865.1 Anaerolinea sp. | reverse complement strand
TGGCGCTGATCGTCGCGGGGGCGGTGCTGGTGATCAACGCGCTGATCGCGCCGCCGCCGGACGAGACGCCGAGCATCGCCGAGAGCGCGCCCACCGGTCTGCCGACCAATACGCCCGATTCGGATGAGGCGCTGCCGACGCTCACGCCGCTGCCGCGCACAGGCGCAACCGAGGAAGTCGCGCCGGTCGGGGTCGTCCCGACGCCCGCGCTCGACCAGAATCTCGAAACGCTGCTCTCCGGCACGGTGGTGTACTTCGCGCAGCGCGGCGACAATTTCGATATTTATCGCATGACGCTGCCGCAGCGCATCGAAATCCGGCTGACCAACGACGAAGCGCACGACGTGTTCCCGGTGGTGTCGCCGGATGGCGAACGCATCGCCTTCATGTCGGATCGCGACGGCGACTATGATATTTACGTGATGAACATGAACGGCGGATCGGTGCGCCGCATCACGACGAACGACGTGGACGACCGGACGCCCGCATGGAGTCCCGATGGCAACTGGATCATCTACGCCAGCGATGTACGTGACGACGGCACCGACGATATTTACCGCGTGCGCATCGACGGATCGGGCGCGGAAGAAGTCTACAGCGACGGGAACAAGAATTCGCAGCCGCGTTACAGCCCGGACGGTGACGTGATCGCCTTCGTAAGCGGTGAACCGCTCGACGCGCGCACATGGGAGATCAAGCGGCTGGACGTGGACTCCGGCGACGTGACGACGCTCACGGCGAATGAGGTCAGCGACAGCGCGCCCGTGTGGACCTTCGACGGCGATGTGATCTACGTGTCGGATGGCGAAGGTCATGCCGCGCTGCGGCGGATGGAAGCGGACGGCAGCGGGGATCGACTGGTTTATGACAGCGAAGGCTATGACTGGGGAGTCGCGGCGCATCCCAACGCGGCGCTGCTGATCTTCACCGCGGATTCGACCGGACGCGATGAACTGTACGTCTACGCCAGCAGCGGACGCACGATCCAGCAGCTTACCAGCGGCGGCGCGGCGGCGGCGTGGTGGGTGGTAGGGGGCGACGAATGAGCACACCAACGTTGGCTGAAGCGGTTGCCACCGCCGTACGGAAGGACATCCTCGACGGCAAGCATCTCAGCGGGGAACGCCTGATCGAACTGAGCATCGCGCATGAGCTCAACGTCAGTCAAATTACGGTGCGCGACGCGCTGCGTATCCTCGAACAAGAGGGATGGGTGGTCAAACAGCCCCGGCGCGGCGTGTACGTGCGCAGTTTCACGCCGGAGAACGCGCTCGAAGTCTTCGCGGTGATGGAGGCGCTCGAACTGCTGCTGCTGGAATGGCTCATCCCGGTGATCACGAAGGCGGCATGCGCGGAACTCGGCGTGCTGCTGATGACGGCGCGCAAACACGCCCATCGCAGCGAACGGCGCGAAGCGATCACCGTCCTGTTCGCCTTCCACGAGAAGATGGGCACGCTGATCGACCGACCGCTGACGAATCACCTGCTTGACGGTCTGCGGAATCAGGTGCGGCTGCTCGAAGCGATCCGGCAGGCGCGCGCGCCGTTCAATCTACGCGAACTGCACGCGCAGATCGACCAGCACGAGGCGATTGTGCGCGCGCTCGAAGCGGGCGATCTCGCGGGGGCACAGCAGCACAGCCGCGTGTTGTATGCGGCGTACCGCGAATTGATGCTGAGCATCCTGCGGATTTAGGGGGACGCTTTTGTTCTTTGACCCCACCCCCGACCTCCCCCGAATTCGGGGGAGGAGGTTTGGTTAGGACGCGATTCTACACGCTCGACTGCCGTCCGTTTAGCTTGATGGCAAGCTGGACGGCGGCGGCGTGATGACCGGGCTGCCGTTGGTCGTCTCGGTCACGATGGTGTCCGTATCGACCCCGCGCAGCGAGTTCAGCATGGAGGCGACGCGCTGCACCGTTTTCTCGAAGTCTTCGCCGCTGAGGGCTTCTACTTTGGTGCGCAGGACTTCTGCGACTTCCGGGATATTCAGCAGCATGTCCATGTAGCTGCTGCCGGTGACGCCGTTCCCGTTACCGCCGCTGAACTGCACCATCCGCACGTTGTTACCCAGACCGGACAGCGCCCGCGCAATCGCTTCGGCTTTCGCGATTTCCGCTTTCACGACCTGTTCGATGATGAACTGCCGGAGCTGAATCGAATCTTCGGCGGCGTTGGCGGCGGCGATTTCCCGGCGACCTTCCGCCTCTGCCAGCAGCTTGGCGCGTTCGCCTTCCGCTTCAGAGAGCAGTCGGGCGCGCACACCTTCGGCGTCCGCCTTCGCGCCCTCGGCTTCGGCGCGCTTCATCGCTTCGAGCGCGGTGGCATCGGCGAGACCCTTCTTCTGAATCGCCTCGGCTTCGGCTTCTGACCGCTTGCGCGTGGCTTGCGCTTGCGCATCCGCCGAGATCGTCACCCGGTTGCGTTCGGCTTCCGCTTCGATCTCGATGCGGCGGCGTTCCGCTTCGGCGCGGATTTCGACCGCCTGCCGTTCGGCGCGCGCCGGGACAAGTACTTCGGCTTCCTGCTGCTGTTCGACTGCCAGCGCCCGCCGCTGCTGCACTTCTTGATCGGCGGCGGCTTTGTCGATGTCAACACGCTTATTCACCTCGACCTCGCGCAGGGCAAATGCCTCGCGCTGTGCCAGAATCTCGCGCTGCGCTTCCAGTTCCGCCTGTTCGGCTTCGCGCTTGGCTTGTGCCGCCTTGACGCGGGCTTCGCGCTCCGCATCCGCTTGGGCAATCGTCGCATCGCGCTTGACGGCGGCGATCTGCGGCGCAGCCATCGCCTGCAAGTAGCCTTCGCGGTCGGTGATTTCCTCGATACCCATCGAGATCACGCGGACGCCCATCGCCGCCATGTCGTCGGAGGCAAGGTCTTGCACGCGCTGAACGAAATCATCGCGGTCACGATGAATCGCTTCGACGGACATCTGCCCGACGATGGCGCGGAAGTTCGCGCTCAACGTTTCCAAAATGACCTGCCGCACTTCCTCGCGGGTTTTGTCCAAAAAGGCTTTGGCGGCAGTTTGCAGTGCTTTCGCCTCGCTGTCGATCTGCACCTGCGCCACCCAGTCAAGCTGGATCGGCACACCGCTGACGGTATAGACCTCGTCTTTTTCCGTCTTGATCGTGATGATCGTCAGGTCGAGCTTTTTGAAGCTTTCCAGCACCGGGATGACAAACACGCCGCCATTGGTGACCAAGCGGGGTGTCTGGCGTCCAAACACCACCAGCACCTCGTTCGGCGGCACGCGGTGGTAATAGCGCGTGAGCCAGACCACCAGCGCGATTACCAGCACAATGATTACCAGCGGAATGCTGATGACGCTCAAAATGTTTTCCATCGATGTGTTCCCCCCTATGAAGATGCCGAACTATGTTTCTTTTTCACGCGCAGAAAGCGCCCTTCAACATCGACGACCTCGACAATGTCGTTGCGATGCAGCGCTGAACCATTGATCTCCTGCACGGGATACTTGAGAATTTGATCATTTTCGACGATGACCTCGCCGGTTCTGCCAGCGGGAGAGTCAATCGTGACGCGGGCGCTCATGCCGATCAATTGGTCGCTGGAATAGACACTCGTAGACTGCTGACGGTACACATAACCGAGCAGCGCCACGACACCGCGACCAAGCAGTCCTCCGGCGGCGACTGCCACCGCGCCGACGAACAGCCCGTTCCAGCCGAGCAGCGTGCCGGTCAGACCAACCGCGCCGAATCCGGCAAGGAAAGCAGCAATCGCGCTGCATCCCAAGCCTGTGGCTTCACCGGCGGATTCCAATCCGAGTAGATCACCGACCGGCGTACCTTCGAGTGTGCTATCCACGTTGAGAGGGTCTTCAAGACTGCCGAAGATCATAAGGAGCAGGTATGCTAACCCGACGATCATGATCGCGCCGAAGATAATTGCCATGTTCGTCCTCAATGCACAAGACATCTGCATTGTAACATGATTCCTACACGCGCGCGGTTGAACGTGCGGGAATCCCCCCGGTTTAGGGGGGTACTTTTAGGCGTCCATAATCGACAGGGACATCAGCGGTATCTGACGTTCGCCGTCGTCGGTGTTGACGGTGATGCAGCCCGACGCCGCGTCTTTGTAGGAATAGAACGTGCGCACGATCTGGTCGAACTCGCCGCGCAGCCCAGTCAGCAGGGTGCTGCCTGTGCCGCTCTGAGTCAGGACGACGAAGCGATCCCCGACGATCCCGACGAAATCATCCGGCGTGCCGTGCTGGCTGATGACTTGGCACAGCGCCCGCCCGGTATACGAGATGACGTTATCCGCCGCCATGAAACCATAGACTTCGGTGTACTGCTTGAAGCCATCGACTTCAACGTCGATGCGCTGGAAGGGGATGTCGGCATGGACGCGGCGGTTGATCTCGTCTTCGATCAGCTTGCCGGTGGGGAGTCCGGTGCGGGTTTCGTGCAGGCTCTCGCGCGTCGCCCGCTGAATCGACGACTGCACACGCAGACGCAGTTCGTCGATGTCGAACGGCTTGGTGATGTAATCATCCGCGCCGAGTGCCAGCCCCTTGACGCGGTTGGCGCGTTCGTCGCGCTGCGTCAGGAAAATGATCGGAATGTAGCGCGTGAACGACATGGCGCGCAGCAGACGGCAGACCTCGTAACCATCGACGTCGGGGAGCATCACGTCGAGCAGGATGAGATTCGGCAGGCGTGTGCGCGCCAGTTCGATGCCTTGGCTGCCCGTATCGGCGAGAATGACCTCGTATTGATGCGCTCCAAAGTACATATCGAGCATTTCGGACACATCGTTGTCGTCTTCGATCAAAAGCAGCCGTTTACGTCCGATCATGGTCTATTCATCACCAAAGACGGCATTAACGCGAAATTGATTATCGTGCGCATCGGGGGCGTTGGCGACGACCTGCTCCGGCGTGAGGGGCGCGGCAGCAGCGTCGGGGCGCAGCACGTTGGTCAGCGGGAGGACGGACGCCGTCGGCGGGATGTGCGACGTGTCGAGTTCTTGCAGCCGCGTGAAGTAGCCGAGAACATGCGAGAGCTGACCGGCATACAGACGGACTTCCTCATCAGTCAAATCGAGCTTGGCGAGTTCGGCAATTTTGCGTACTTCTTCGTAAGAAAGTTCCACGATTGATCCCTCTGCACTGTACTGTCTGAATTATAACACCGTCCTCCCCCTCATTTGCGCCTTAAGACAAATTGGGGACTTGCCAAAGAAGTAAATTTGCCGTGAAATAGGACGTAGTGCATCGGGTGACGGGGTCAGACACATATGAACATTTTGCCGCAGGTCGAGGATATCGTAGCCCAAAAACGCAGCCGGTTAGCAGAACGCAAGGCGCGCATCCCTATGACCGCGCTGCGTGCGCTGGCGGGAATGCAGCGCCGTTCCGAACCCGTCCTGACGACGATCACCGACACGGTGATGATTATCGGGCAGATCTGTCACACGCCGCGCGGCTATGATCCGGTCAAGACGGCAATCGATTTCTGGCAGGCGGGCGTCGATGCGGTCGCCATGTTCACCGACGACGAGGTCTACGAGGGCAGCAGCAATGACCTCACCCTGATCAGCCTCGCCATCCCGATCCCCACGCTCAATCTCAACTACGTGTTTGACGAATATCAAGTGGTCGAAACCCGCACGGCGGGCGCATCCGCGCTGACGCTGTACCCCGGCTTGCTCGACAAAGTCGCGCTGCGCGAATTGACCTCCGCGACGCAGCGCAACCGCATGACCGCCATCATCGACGTGGGGAATGCCGACGAACTGCACGAAGTCCTCGACTTTTGCCCGCCCGCCATCGCGATGGGCAAGCGTACCGCGTCCGGCGAACTGGATGTCCGCAGCGTCGAATATCTCCGCTCGTTCGTCCCGGCGTGTTCGCGGATCGTGCTGTCAGCGCCGCTGCGGTCGCTGGAAGAAGCGCGGATCGCGGCGCGTTTGCATGTGAACGCGGTCTACATCGAGCCAAACCTGACCCATTCGGTCGATGCCCTACGCGAGATTTTTGCCTGATCGCTCCCAACTGAAGGATGTGTGCCATGCGTGTGCGCCGTGCGCTTTTATTCATGCCCGGTGACAGCCGCCCGAAGATCGAGAAGGGCGCAGCGCTCGGCGTCGATTCGATCATCATGGATCTCGAAGACGGCGTCGCGCTCAACAACAAGCCCGCCGCCCGCGCCAGCATCGCCGCCGCGCTGCGCGAAGTCGAGTTCGGCAGCACAGAACGGCTCGTGCGGATCAATCCGGTGGGCGGGGAGTTCTACGCCGACGATCTGATGGCGACCGTCGCTGCCAGACCGGACGGTTACGTACTGCCGAAAGTCGAGTCGGCGCAGCAGATCGAGATCGTGTCGGAATGGCTGTTCCAAGCCGAAGCTGAGTATGGTTTCCCGCAGGGGAGCATCGCGCTGCTGCCGATTGTCGAGTCGGCGCGCGGGATCGTCAACCTGCGCGAGATCGCCGGAGCAGATCCGCGCGTGGCGGCGCTGATCTTCGGCGCGGAAGATTTCGCCGGGGATGTCGGCGCGATCCGCACGAGCGAAGGCAAAGAAGTGCTGTACGCCCGGAGCGCCGTCGTCACCCATGCGAAAGCGTTCAATGTGCAGGCAGTCGATACCGTTTACCTCAAGTTGGACGACACCCCCGGCTTAATCGCCGAGACACGCTTCTGCCTTGAACTAGGCTTCACGGGCAAGCTGGCGATTCATCCCCGGCAGGTCGCGCCGATGCAAGCAGTCTTCACGCCGACCCCCGACGAGGTCGCCGCCGCGCGCCGCTTGATCGAGGCGCACGAGGCGCATCAAGCCGCCGGGACGGGCGCGTTCGCGCTCGATGGCAAGATGGTCGATATGCCGATCATCCGCGCGGCGCAGTCGGTGCTTGCCCGTGCCGAAGCCGCGACTCGCTCTTGAAGCCGCGATTCACCCGCCAGCCGATTCTGTGAAAAACGCACAACAAAAATAAAGATGGTAAAGTGCCTTAACGAAAAATCCATGAATTTGATTTATACTTGAGGTGTAACGTCAAGGAACCGATTTCATATGAACGAGCAGCAGTCCGCAATTTTCTATACGGGAATGTACGGTGAGATTCACAAGAACGAAGCGGTGCGCTGGTATAACTCACTCCGGCGGTTTGCTGAAGAACGACGCCGCCCGGTGATCGCTCTCGTTGACCTGAATGCAGTCACTTTCATCGGCGGGACTGCCCGCGTGCAGCTTGCCGATGTGACGCGCCTCCCCTGCCTCAAAAGCCTGATCTTCATCTCGACCCAACCGCATATTCTGCAAGCCATTCGCATGATCGGCATGTTGGGCGAACGCGGCACGACCTATGCCTTCCCCAATCGTACCGAAGCCGCCGATTTCGCCCGCCGTGAATGGGGCGTGGACTTCGAGACGGCGAAAGCCTAGTTAGCAGTCGTATAAGAAATGTGCTAGAAATGCTTGACGTTCGGGCACGTCTTTGCTATATTTTGGCGTGTTGGTTTAGCACTCGCACTACCTAAGTGCCAAAAACCCTTTCCAGAAGCATCTTGAAAGAGGAGATTACGCATGGCTAGTATTCGTCCGTTGGCTGATCGTATCATCGTCGAACCGGTTGAACAAGAGGAAACCATCGCGGGCGGTATGCTCGTGCTGCCCGAAACCGCGAAGGAAAAGCCGCAGCAGGGGATGGTTATCGCCGTTGGCGCTGGACGCCGCGATGATGACGGTGACCGTATCGAGATGGATGTCAAGGTCGGCGACCGCGTTCTGTTCGCCAAATACGCGGGCACGGAAATCAAGTTGGACGGCAAGAAACTGCTGATCATGAAGGAAAGCGACATCCTCGGCATCGTCGAGTAGGTCGCTTTTAATTTGTCGAACTGTTAGAAACAAACCTCTGAGGAGAGTGAACTCATGCCTGCTAAGCAGCTTTTGTTCCGCGAAGAAGCCCGTCGTGGTCTTCAACGCGGTGTAGATAAAGTCGCCGAAGCCGTCGCCACGACGCTGGGTCCCAAGGGACGCAATGTGGCGCTGGACAAGAAGTTTGGCGCGCCGACCGTGACCCATGACGGCGTAACGGTGGCGAAGGAAATCGAACTCGACGATCCGTTTGAAAACATGGGCGCGCAGCTTCTCAAAGAAGCGGCGACCAAGACCAACGACATCGCGGGCGACGGCACGACGACCGCGACCGTTCTGGCTCAGGCGATTGTCAACGAGGGTCTGAAGAACGTGGC
>JACSRG010000462.1 GCA_014879865.1 Anaerolinea sp. | reverse complement strand
AGGGGTGAAGTCCCTCTCCCTGAGGGAGAGGGATTTAGGGTGAGGGCAGTTTGCAGACAGACCCTAGTCTCCCCTGAATTTGGGGTCAGGGTTTGCAGCGACCACAGGGACGCCAGTCCTCCGAATTTTCGCCGAGCCACGCGACGAGCGGCGCTTTATCCGCTGCGGCGATCTTCTTGAAATCAGAGGTCGTGTAGTTCTGGATGCGCGGGCTGCTGATGCTCGCACAGCTTGCGCGGTGCAGAATATCCGGGGTGCTGCCCCCATCCCCTTTTGGCGTGTTGATCACGTAGCCCGACTCATTTGCCGCGATCCATGCGCGGTAGCCGTCCTCGTCGTCGTCAAAAATCAGCAGAGATGCCGCCGCCTGCGCGGGAGTGCGACCGGCACGGGGCGCGGCGGGGAGCGCGTCTATGGGCGCGGGACGTTTCTGGACTTCCAGCCAGTAGAGACAGGCGAAAAGAATCAAGAGGCGCAGTACCACCAGCCGTGCGAACTGCTTCATGTCGATCTCCTCTCGTGATGACCGGTTTTCGTAGGTCACCCTACGATATTAACGCATCAGTTCTTGTACTAGCGTACACGATTTCCCGCACGAATAGTTAGGCATCCGATGAGTTCCCGGCGTGCGCGCGGGTGAGCGCTGCCCACTCGGCAAGGCTGAGCGTTTCCGCGCGGCGTTTGGGGTCGATGCCCGCGCTTTCGAGCAGCACCGCCGCCGCATCGTGATCGATGTGCAAGCCTTCCGCCAGCGAGTTCTTCAACTGCTTGCGCTTCTGCCCGAAACCCGCTTTGACCACGCGGAAGAATTGATCGGCGGAGGGCACAGCGACCGGCGGCGCGTCGTATACGTCGAGGCGGATCACGGCGCTGTCGATGTCCGGGCGCGGGTAGAAGACGGCTTTGTTGAAGCGCGCGACGATCTTCGGCTTGGCGTAAAACTGCGCGCTGACGCTCAACAGGGTCATGTCGCCGGGTTTGGCGATCAAGCGCT
The DNA here is from genome assembly GCA_014879865.1 of Anaerolinea sp. Taxonomy (GTDB): domain Bacteria; phylum Chloroflexota; class Anaerolineae; order Aggregatilineales; family Phototrophicaceae; genus Flexifilum. The sequence goes on along the minus strand of JACSRG010000462.1, from coordinate 7,241 downwards.
CGGCGACCTCCAACTGCACGGTGAGGATGATGCGCTTGGGCGGGTTTTTGCCTTCCAGCAGCAGGCGCAAAATCGCGCTGGTGATGTAATACGGCACATTGGCGACCACGACATACGGCTGATCGCCGAGCAGTTCGGGCAAATTCACGCTCATAATGTCGTCGAAAATCACCGTGACGTTGGCGTGCGGTGCCAGCGTCAGGCGCATGATCGGTTCGAGGCGGCGATCCAGTTCGACGGCGTAGACCTGCCGCACGCGCCCCGCCAGCACAGCGGTCAGCGCGCCCGTGCCGGGTCCGATTTCGAGGACGGTTTCGTCGGGCATGAGTTCGGCGGCGTCGGCGATCTTCTCCAATGCCTGTGGATCGTGGAGGAAGTTCTGTCCGAGGCTCTTTTTGGGCAGCACGCCAAAATGATCCAGTAACGCTTTCGGGTTGGTCATGATGCGCTCCTCAACATATCAGTCGGTCAAGAAGTAGTCGATGTCGGCGGGCACGGGCGTGAGGATGTAGACATCCACGTAGCCCGACCACGAGCGCCAATCGGAATCGCTGTAGCCGAGATCGACCCACATCGGATCGTGCCGTTCCGCGCCGGTGTCCGCGATCAAGCCGACGCCATAATTCGGCACGTAAATCTGCGTGCCGTAAGGCAGCACGTCGATGTCCGCGCCGACGATACCGCGCTGAAGCGTGCGCCCGGTCGCAGTGATGTTGTCGCCGCCGAGCGCCGCCGGGTGGTAGCTGGTGGCGTACATGCGCAGTTTGCGCCAGTATTCGCGCGTGCCTTCCGGCGTTTCGACCGTGCGGATGACGACGTTCGTCCCATAGGCGATGATGTGATTCTGCGCGGGCGTCGTGACGATGGTGCTTTCTTCGGCGCGATCCACTTCGATGCCGTTTTCGTAGCGCACGCGGATCGTCGTGGTCTGCGTACCTGCCGTTCCAGTCTGTAGGACGCGGCGCTGGTCGATTTCGAGCGTTGAATCCGCCTGATAGATCGTCTCGTAGGGGATCGCCGCGCTGGTGGTGGTGATGTCCTCGGTCACGCGGATGATGCGAATCGACATGCCCGGCAGGAGCGCCGTCTCTTCGTCGGGGATGGCGTAATCCAACCCGACGAGCGCGACCCCGGCATCCGCCAGCGCGTCGCCGACGGTCGATCCTTGCGAACGCGTTTGCACCGTTTCGCCATCCACGACGATGTTGATCGGGCGGGCGCGGTGGATCGTGACCTGCATTCCGCTCGACACCGAGGCGTTCAAATCCGGGTAGACGCGATCCGAGACGTACAGCGTGATGTCCGCCTCAAAGAGTGCCTCGCCGACCGTCGCCGCCGTCGTGCGGATTGTGCGCGTGGCGGTATCGTCCACGAGGGTGAGATCGACGGCGTGGCGCACACTGATCGCCGTGACCGGAACGGGCCAACGGGCGAGATCGGCGATCTGGGCGAGCGTGCCATCAACCACGACGCGATCTTCGGTGGTGACGTTCACGCCCGCGCTGCGGAGCAGATCGGCGGGGTTGGTGAGCGGCGTCCAGAGCGGCGTCGTACTGCCATCGACCATGAGGAACACACTGCGCGCACGGGTCACGGCGATGACCATATCGGGTTCGAGGCGGTCGGTGAGCGGCGGTGTAACGAGATCGCCGTCGTTGATCAGCAGGTCGAGTTCATCCAGCACGCCGGCGACATCGACCGCGCGCGTCTTGACCTGTGTCGCTTCTCCATCGACGATGACCGTTACGGGGATGAGGGTCACGAGCAGGACGATTACGCCGATGACCAGCGTGACGGTGATCACTGCGGCAAGGCTGATGGCGATAATCAGGGGCAGCAGGGCGCGGACGCGGAGTCCGGCAGGGCGGCGGGGTTGGGTTGGCAGGCTGCCCGGTGGTCGAGGCAGCGTGGGGGGAGTCGAACGTTCCAACGCGATCACCCAAGCAGAGCTAAGTTGAAAGTGAAAAGTAGAAAGTTGAAAGTCAAAAACAGGGTGCGATAAAGGTGACTGGCTTTACTTTTAACTTTCCACTCAAAAGCAAACGGGTTGTTGGCGCTTGGCTCAAACCGGGTAGACCTACGGCACCCGGGTTGCAATCCTTAGTGCTGCTTCCGTTAGGACCTGACACGGTTCAGACGTCCCGCCGCGCAGGGCCCGGTTTGAGCCAGCCGCCAACAACCCATCAACATGAGGGATGATTGTAGCAAAGCGGGCGGCAGGCGTCAATCCGAAGACGGCTCAGGTGGACGGCGCGCCTTCTTCTTCGGCGGTCTTGCCGATCCAGCCGGGGGAATCGCTGGCGGGGAACGACTCTTCCGACGCTTCCTGCACGACGCTCTTTTTGCGGGATTCGTCGAGAAAATCGAGATATGCCTGATCAGTCTTCGCTGCCATAATGAAGTCGTTGCGGTGGAGACCGCGCACCGTGTGCGTCCACCATTCGAGGGTGGCTTTGCGGTAGGTTAGGACGATGGTCGGGTGATGATCCTCGGCGTCTGCGAGGGCTGCTGCCGCGTTGACGAAGCCGAGCGCGTCGAGATACGTCTCGAACTCGTAGGTGCGGCGCAGCATCGCCACGCCGTCACGCGTCTCGGGCTGCCACATTGGCACATCGAGCATGAGCGTCTTGATTTCATCCTCGGTCGCGGGCAGACAATCTTTGCCGCAGCGTACACAGGTTTCTTGCGCTAACGTAGTTGGCATGGTCACCCCGTTAATTTCGGAAGAAATAGTCATGTTGGCAGTTTACAGCAATTATGGTAGGTTTTTCATGAGCATTACTAGAAAAGAGAGGTGCTGATGATCGGGCTGATGATTGAGGGGCAGTACGGGCTGACATGGGATCGATGGGATCGACTGCTGCGCGCGGCGGAGCGCTCCGGCTACCAATCGGTCTTCCGCTCGGATCACTACACTGAGCCGGTAGAAGAAGACCATGCTTCGCTCGAAGCGTGGGTCTCGCTGACTTACGCGGCGACGCACACCCAGACGCTCGAATTCGGCGTGCTGGTCTCCCCGATCACCTTCCGTCACCCGGCGCTGTTGGCGCGCATGGCGGCGCAGGTGGATGATCTCAGCCGGGGGCGGCTGACGCTCGGCATGGGCACTGGCTGGATGGAACGCGAACACCGGAATTTCGGCATCCCCTTCCCCGAACTCAGCACGCGCTACACCATGCTCAAGGACGGGCTCGAAGTCGTCACGCGGCTGTTTTTGAGCGACATGCCGGTCACTTATCAAGGGGAGCATTTCAGCTTGCACGAGGCGATTCTGCTGCCCCGTCCCGACCGTGACGGCGGGCCGCCGATCTTGATCGGCGGGAACGGCAAAAACAAGACACTCTCGCTCGCCGCCGAATATGCCGACGAATGGAACGGCGTGTTCATCGACGCGGCGACGTACCGCGACCTGAACGCGCACCTGAATGATCTGCTGGCGCAGCGTGGACGCGCTCCCGGCGAAGTTACACGGTCGCTGATGACGCGGGTGATCTTCGCCAAAGATGATGCCGAACTCCAGACGATCATGAGCGAGATGGGGCAAACGCTGGACGAACTGCGGCGCGGCGGGCGCGCGCTGGCGGGCACACCGTCGATGCTGGTCGATCAGATCGGGGCGTATCGCGATGCGGGCGTCGAGCGGTTCATGCTGCAATGGCTCGACCTCGACGACCTCGACGGGATCGAACGCATGGCAAGCGACGTGGTGGCGCACTTCCGGTCAAACTGAGCATCCTCCGCACAGCAGGTCTCCGAACGGGACGCACGCCGAGGTGCGTCCCGCTACACCATCCTCGATTTCTGTAGATTTCTGACGTACAACGCGCTTCCCCGTGACGAATATCACTCTTTTTCGCATTCAGCCTCTACGCTATAGTGTTATATGCTGTTATATCTAACATGATATAACAAGCAGCCTTGAATTGGAGCTGGTTCTATTCGTCGCTGCAAGGGGGAAAAAGATGTTGAGAATAATCAGTTACAGCCAGACGCACGCCTTTAGAAAACACGTTCGCCGCCTCGCCGTACCGCTGCTGCTGGTGGGCGTGGGCATCCTGCTGATCGGCGCGGCGCTGCTGCTGCCGCAGTCCGTCCAAGCGCAGGAAACTGTCCCGATGCTGCCCATAGAAAACGGGCGCTACTTTGACACCTCCGGCGTGTGCGCGACGTGTCACTCGAACATGTTCGACGAACACGGCAATAACATCTCGTTCGACAGCGCGTGGCGCGCGACCATGATGGGCAATTCCGGTCGTGACCCGTACTGGCGTGCCGGGTTGCGCCGCGAAGTCCTGAGCAATCCTGATTTCGCCGACTTTATTCAAGACAAGTGCGCGACCTGTCACATGCCGATGGCGCGCACGACCGCTAACCTCGCGACGGGCGAATACCTCGCCGTGTTTGGCGAAAACGGCGCGGTCACGCCGGGGACGGAGTATCACACGCTGGCAGTAGACAGCGTTTCGTGCGCGCTCTGCCACCAGATCACACCCGAACATTTGGGGACGCGTGAAGGCAGCAGCGGACACTACGTCATCGACGGCACGACCGACGACCTGAATCGCGTGATCTACGGACCGTTCGCCCCGAACGCGGCGCAGGCGGCGTTCATGCAGGCGTCAACGGGCGGTGTGCAGACGCAGAGCGATCACGTTGCCCAGTCGGAGCTGTGCGCCGCGTGTCACGAACTGTACACGCCGTATTTTGATGTCGAAACCCGCGAACTCGCGCCGGTCGAATTCCAAGAGCAGACCCCGTATACGGAATGGCTGAACAGCGATTACCGCAACAGCCAGTCGTGCCAAACCTGCCATATGCCGGTCGTCGATGGCTTGGCGATGGCGGCGAGCCTCGGCAACCCGATCCCGGCGATGCGTACCAACGTCTCGCAGCACACCCTGCTCGGTGGGAACGTGTATCTGCCGCGCATCTTGCAGACGTTCGGCGAGGAATTGGAAGTCGCCGCGACGGATGAGCAGTTCCAAGCCTATATCGACGCCACCCGCGCGCAGTTGCAGAACGACACCGCCCGCATTACGCTGCAAAACGTCGTCGTGACGGACAACATCCTATCGCTGGATGTGTTCGTGCAAAGCCTCGTCGGGCACAAGTTCCCGACCGCTTACCCGTCCCGCCGCACATGGCTGCACGTCACCGTCACCGACGCCAGCGGCGCGGTCGTGTTTGAATCGGGCGGGTATCAGGACAACGGGTTCATTGTCGGCAACGCCAACGACGAAGACGCTTTGCAGTTCGAGCCGCACTACGACGTGATCACCGCGCCGGATCAGGTACAGATCTACGAGCCGGTCATGGGCGATACGGCGGGGCATCCCACCACGACGCTGCTGCTGGCGTCGCAATACTTGAAGGATAACCGCATCCTGCCGCTCGGCTACGATCCCGCTACTGTCCCGGTTGAGATCGCCGTGTGGGGTGACGCCGCCACCGACCCCGATTTCGTCGGCGGCAGCGACATCGTCACCTATCAGATTCCGGTGACCTCCGCGACCGGCTTGACTGTCGAGGTCGAGCTTGTTTACCAGACACTTGGCTATCGCTGGGCGGATAATCTGCGTGAGTTCGAAGACCCCGAAATCGCGCCGGAAATCGTCACCTTCCTCCGGTATTACGACGCTGTTCCGAACATCCCCGAACTCGTCGCCAACGACTCGGCGGTCATCCCGTAAGTTTGCCGCCCGACGCCCCTCTCCCGGCTTAGTCTGGGAGAGGGGCTTTTTTGTTGAGTGGAAAGCGGACGCGCGGTTAGGGCATGTCCGGGCAGGGGAGCTGCGGGCAGGGTGCGTCCGTTTGACGCGGCGCGGGGCGGAAGGTGCGTAGGGCAAGCCACAGGCGCGCGGCGCTCGACCGCAGCATGGGGATGATGCGCAGCTTGCCGTTCAGCACCTCGCGGCGCAAGTGTGATTGCTGTGCCTCACGGCGCAGTTCGCGCTCACGCAGATGGTGGAGGAGCAGATGCTCGTATTCGTGCATGATTCACTCCTTTGCACTCCAGACAGCTACAGCCTACAGAAATACGAACAAGTGATCAACTGATTTCGATTCTTCTAAATGGCTCTCGATTCGACATATAGAGGATGTATGCTGTAAGTGCGCAATGCTACGCATGTGCGATGCAAATAGAGTGGATGAAGACCGATGACGATCATCAACATTCAGTTCGCCCCGGCTGAATTCAGCGATCTGCGTTTTGCCTTCGCACCGCTGTTGGAAACGACGACGAGCTACGCGTTGTTGAAAAAGAATGACGAGTCTGCCGTGCATTACCGCTGGTCGGAAGAGACGCGGCGAGCGCTGCACGGGCTGGAATTTCCGTTCATGGACGCGCTGATTCCGCCGCACCGCTACATCGCGGATTTTGTCACGCCGACGCCGAATGCGCCGGTGCGGTCGCTGCACGACGAGTTCGAGCGGCTGCGCGCCACCCCCGTGAGCACGATCCACGCCAACGTGCAGTACTTGATCGCCTTGCACGGCGAAAGCGAACACCGCCGTTACTACCTCGCCTACCCGCACGAGTCGGTCGAGTGCTTGATCGAGGAACTGTCGCTCTACTGGAAACGGGCGCTCCAACCGCACTGGGATCGCATCACACAGCGGTTGGAAGGCGATATTCTGCTGCACGCGCGCAAGATGGCGCTGCACGGTACGCCCGCCATGCTCAATGACCTGACGGACACGGTCAGCTATCAAGATGAACACCTCATGCTCCAGAAATCGGAATGCGTCCACCAGCAGACGGAATACGCGCTTGATGGACGCGGATTAGTGCTTGCGCCGACCGTGTTCAAGTATGCGTGCGGGGTATCGTGGCAGATCGTGCCGGAGTACACGCCGATGGTGATCTACGGCGCGCACGGCAGCGGCTTATGGCACGGCGAACCGCTGCCGAATCCCGAAAAGGAACTGGTGCTGGCGTTCGGGGATGCGCGGGCGCGTGTGCTGCTGGCAGTCCAGACGCCCGCGCCGACCAGCGAACTAGCGCGGCGGCTGCATATGACCTCTGGCGCGGTCAGCCAGCAGTTGAAGCGACTGCGCGGCGCGGGCTTGGTCAGCACGCAGCGACAGGGCTATTTCGTCTACTACGCGCTGACCGAACGCGGGCAAAAGCTGATCGATTTGTTCGCGGGGTGAGTGGGGAAAGAATCTGCCTCCCCATGCGTACCAAGTTAACGAAACCCCCTCCCCGCCCTCCCCCGAATTCGGGGGAGGGTGACAAC
>JACSRG010000096.1 GCA_014879865.1 Anaerolinea sp. | reverse complement strand
TGAAGAGGCGGCGGATCATCTGTTCGTGCTCGTCAACGCAATCAAGCGGCGGCTGAATTCGCCCGATCTCCCGGTAGCATTTGCGGGCGGCTTGCTGACCTCCGCGAATCCGCTCAGCTTGCGCCTGTGCGAACTGCTCCAGCTTTCCGACATCCCCCAACCGCGTTACCCCCCTGTGATCGGCGCGGCGCTGCTTGCGGCGCTGACTAACTGAAAGGCTCGGTACCCTTATGCTGACTGAAGGACGTAATCCCAAAACCGAACGGATTGACGAAGCGGATACGCTCGACATTCTGCGGACAATCAACGACGAAGACCAGACGGTCGCGCTCGTCGTCAGAAAAGCCCTGCCCGTGATCGCGCAAGCCGTCGATGCGATTACTGCCGCCTTCGCGCGCGGTGGGCGGCTGATCTACGTCGGCGCAGGGACGAGCGGGCGCTTGGGCGTGCTAGATGCGGTCGAGTGTGTCCCGACGTACAGCATCGATCCGGTGCAGGTACAGGGCGTGCTGGCGGGCGGCATCGACGCCATGACCCGCTCTATCGAAGGCGCGGAGGATCAGCGTGACCTCGGCGCGGCTGATCTGCGCGCCAGAAACATCACCTCTGCCGACGTCGTGGTCGGGATCGCCGCCAGCGGCACGACTCCCTACGTCATCGGCGCGCTCGACTACGCGAACGGTCTCGGCGCGGTCACGGTCGGCATTTCGTGCAACGTCCCTGCCCCGCTGCTCGACGTCGCGCAGATCAAGATCGGGCTGCCCGTCGGCGCGGAAGTCATCAGCGGCAGCACGCGCATGAAAGCCGGGACGGCGCAGAAACTCGTCCTGAATATGCTTAGCACCGCCGCGATGATCCGGTCAGGCAAGGTGTATGGCAATCTCATGGTCGATGTGCAGGTCGTCAATGACAAGCTCGTGCGGCGGGCGCGGCGCATCGTGCGCGAAGTCACCGGTGTGGACGAAGCGACAGCGGCAGATTTGCTGGTGCGGGCGGGCAATAACGCGAAAGTCGCCATCGTCATGCAGCAGCGCGGCGTGGATCAAGCCGCAGCGCGGGAGCTGCTGCGCGGTGCAGACGGACACTTGCGCCGCGTCATTGGCTAGACGTACACTCATGGCGGTAGTATATGAGGACTGACCATGACTGATCTCCGCTCATTGAGCAGCAAAGCACTGGACGATGTCGAGAATGTGCTGAACAGCCTTGATCCGAACAGCGCCGATCAACTGGCGGGCGAGATCATGAACGCGCGCAGGATCGTGTGCTGCGATGTCGGGCGCAGCGGCTTGACCATGCGGGCGTTGTGTTTGCGATTGCTGCATCTCGGCTTCGACGCCCATGTTGTCAGCGATGCCACCACGCCGCCGATTGGAGCAGGCGATCTCTTCATCGCCAGTTCCGGTTGGGGAACTGGCGCGACGACCGGCGCGCTGCTCAACGTGGCGAAACGCGACGGCGCGCGCACCCTGCTCATCACCGCGCAGCCCAGAACGGACGGCGCGAAACAGGTCGATGTGACTATCACCCTGTCGATCCCCGAAATCGATGTGACGCCCCCCGACTGCCTGCCCAACGACAGCCTCTTCGAGATCGTCGCGCTGCTGCTGGTTGACCTTGTGGCGATCATCCTGCGCGGCAAGACCAACCAGACGACCGAAGACATGCGCCAGCGCCAGACCAACCTCGAATGAACATCCCTGACCTGCACAAGATTCAGCTTTTCGTCACCGTCGCGCGCTTGGGCAGTTTCACCCGCGCCGCCGAACAGCTTCACATGACACAGCCGACCGTCAGCCAGCAGATCGCCGTGCTGGAGCAGGTACTCGGCACACCGTTGATCGAACGCAGCACGCGCAGTTTACGCCTGACCGATGCGGGTCAAGCCCTATTCGACTACGGCGAAAAACTGCTGGCGCTGGCGGACGAAACCGTGAATGCCGTGCAGGTCGCCGCCGGGATCGCCGTCGAGACGCTCAAGCTCGGCGTTGGACCAACGCTGGCGACCTATTTGCTGCCCGACGTTCTCGCCCGTTACCGTGACCGCTACCCGAACAACCGCATCCGCCTGACGGTCGGCAACACGACCGAACTGCTCGATAAGCTGACGCGCGGCGATGTCGATCTCGGCTTGGTCGGGTCGCCCGTGGATCATCCTGATGTGACCATCGAAGCGTTCATGCCCGACCGCTTGGTGGCTATTGTCGCGGCGCACGATCCTTGGGCGGAACGCGAGTCGATCCAGCTTGACGAACTGCGTGAACGCATCTTCTTCACCCGCGAAGCGGGATCGGCGTTGAACACCCGCGTTTCGCGCTTGATCGGCGCGGACAGTTTGCGCGGCGACTGGGTGATCGTGCTCGGCGAGACCGAAGCCATCAAGCGCAGCGTCGAGCTTGGCTTGGGTGTCGCCTTGATACAGGGGATCGCCATCAAGCGCGAAACTGCCGCCGGGACGCTCAAAGCGATTTCGTTGACCGGGGGCGATGACAGCTACACCTACCTGATCGCACAGCGGCGGCGCGGGACGCTCAACAAAGCCGCTGCCGCCTTCGCCGCGCTGCTCAACAAGGCGTGACATTCGACACTTCTTTTCGAAAATCGAGCGACTTGGACGCCGCTGTGGTGTTGGGATCAACAGTATGCGCCTCTACCCACAGGAACTTTGTCATGCAAAAGCCCCCTACCCGTTTTTCGCTGTCGGAAGATTGGATTGCGACGATTGTCGGTCTGCTGCTCGTCCTGTTGATCGCACTCAGCGGGATCGCCATTCCTTACCCCCTGTTTAACCTGCTCGCCCCGTAGGAGCATCGACCATGACCTCAGCTACGCTCGCCGCCCCGACGACTGCCCGCCGCAGCGGCTTCATCGTCGGGACGATTCTGATCGTCCTTTTGACCCTGCTCGTCGCCGAACTTGATCGCTGGATTGGCAGTCAGTTTCGCGCCAACGGCTTTAGCGGCAACCCGCTCGAATACCCGCTGACTGCCGTCGTCATCGGCTTGATCGCCAATCTCGTACTGCGCGCTGTCGGGCAGTATGCCTTTATTCGCCCCGCCATTCGCACTGAACTGTATCTAAAGATCGGCTTGGTGCTGCTCGGCGCGCGCATCAGCATCGGCGATTTGCTCAAGGTCGGTGCGGGCGGCTTGATTCAGGCGCTCGTCATGGTCATCAGCGTGTTCTTTTTCACATGGTGGCTCGGCGGACGGTTCAAACTGCCGGAGACGCTCAAGGCGATCATGGCGTCGGCGGTTTCAGTGTGCGGCGTTTCGGCGGCGATTGCCGCTGCCGGGTCGGTGCAGGCGCGCAAAGAAGAAGTCTCCTATATCACCGCGCTGGTGATCCTTGTGGCGCTGCCGCTCATGGTGCTAATGCCCGCTATCGCCGGGGCGCTTAACCTGCCGCCCGCCGTCGCGGGAGCGTGGTTCGGCGGCAACATCGACACGACCGCTGCCGTTGTCGGCGCGGGGACGATCTACGGCGAACAGGCGCAAACCGTCGCCAGCGTCGTCAAGGGGTCGCAGAACGTGATGATCGGCTTCGTCGCCTTCGCGCTGGCGCTGTATTTTGTGACCGTCGTCAAGCGCGGCACAGGCGAAAAGCCGAGTCCGCGTGTGATCTGGCAGCGCTTCCCCAAGTTCGTGATCGGCTTCGTGCTGGTCAGCATCCTCGTGTCGTTGGGGCTGTTCGCGCCAAGCGCGACCGCCAGCATGAACAAGGCGATGCAGTGGTTGTTCACACTGGCGTTCGTCTCCATCGGGCTGGATTTCTCGATTGCGGAAGTGCGCAAAGCGGGCTGGCGTCCGCTGCTGGTGTATCTGGGCGCGACCGTGTTCAATACGGTGCTGGCGCTGCTCGTCGCGTACTTGATCTTCGGTGTACTGTTCCCGCCAGCGCTGTGAGCTGGCGCGGGTTGAGGACGAGGTGCTGCCTCGTCCTCTTGTTTGTCCTACGGTAAGGTAAACGTGAACGTCCAGTCCCCGTTGATCGACACGCCATGCTCGGCGTTGATCGCCGCGATTGCCGCGTCAACATCAACTCCATCGGGCACAGTGGTGATTTCAAGCCCGCCGTCGGGCGACGCACTTGCTTCGACGCCGTAATCTTCGGTGAGCAGTCGCGCTAGGGTCTCGTTGTCCGCCCAACCGCGCAGTGCGTTGATCGTCACCGTCCACTCACCCTGCTCTACGTGCAGCGCGTACGGCACGATGATCGCGTGGCACACGTCATCCTCATTCATCCGCAGCCCATCCATGCCGGAAATCGCGAACGAACTTTCGGGGACGACAATTTCGCCGCCGATGGTGATGCTGCCGAACGCAACCCAATTCTGGTCGATGCTAACCGGCTCGTCGAAGCATACATCAAGCCGCGTCAGCGACGGCGCGACCACCGCCTGTAAGAGCGTCAGCGGCAGGTCACCGCTCATCGCCGTCTGGGGTTCGGACAGCACACGCCCGGGGTTGAACGGCAGTTCAAACGTGAATGTCGTTTCGCCCGCCATTAACATGGCGTAGGGATCAAAATCCGCGCGGATGTCGTTATTCGCGTAGGCAGCTTCAATTCGCAGCGACAGATTGAGCGTCTCCGGCGCACTGCGCAAAATTGACGAGTCGAAATGGCTGACCATCGTCTGCGTGAACGAAACGCGCGCTTCAGCGTCGGGCGTGGCTTCGCTGTTAGAAGCGCTGCTGCCGAGCATCAACCAGATGTATTGATTGCTCTGATCGTCGGTTAGGCTGGGGTTGGAAAAGACCGTCAGCCCCTCGGAAGCAGGCGCTTCGCCCGTCACTGTGTAGGCGACGGTGATCCGGTTGGCATCGGCAAAAGCGTAATCCAGCGTCACCTGTATATTGTACGCTTCACTCGCTTCGCCAATGATCGGCTGAGTCATACCGAAGTAGACGATTCGATTCTCGGCGCTCATGGCGTCCAGCCCCGGATCGCCACCGACAATCTCCTGATAGAAGGCATACACGCCGACGGTCGCCACGATGACGATCAGCAGGGCAGCCGCCATCCGGGCGAGTTGCAGTGTTGACCGGGTTCTACGCGTGGTCGGCACATCGAGCGCCGCCTGTATCTTGGGAAGCAAATTCATATCGTCTCTGCTTTCTTCCTGTGCTATTTCCGTTAGGTACTGTCTCAGGCGCTTCTCGTCCATTTCCGCCTACCCTTCACCGAGCAGTGATCGCAGCCGCTTGCGCGCCGTATGCAAACGCCACTTGATTGTCCCGGCAGGCGCGTCGAGAGCATGTGCCATCTCCGCTTCGCTGAAGTCGAGGAAATAGCGCAGCACCACCGCAGCCCGCTGTTCCGGCGACAACTGCGCCAATGCGCCGCGCACCTGTTCGCGCAGTTCCGCGTGTTCCGCCTCGTCGTCCAATCCCGGCGCGGAGTCGGGCAGTCGTTCGGCAAACGACTCGACGCCGTTATCCGCATCGAGGGAAAAATCACGCTGGTCGCGCCGTGCCGCCCGCACAGCCGCGTTCATGACACTCTTGAACAGGTACGGCGGAAACGGACGACGCGGATCGATATGCTGGATTGAGTGGTAGATTTGCACGAACGTCCCCTGCACGACATCCTCCGCTGTCGTCCGATCCTGTGTGATCAAATAGGCGGTCTGAACTGCCCGCGCCTGATAGCGTTGGACAAGGAAGGTCAAGCCCGCCGTGTCCCCACGTTGAAGTCGGGTGATCGCTTCAAAATCGTCCATACACCCCCGAATGTGTGAGCGCCCACACTCTATATAGTCAAGACGGTGGGAAATGGTTGGGCAGCGATCCTGAACTGGCGTACAATGAGGGTAGGTTTCGCTTCTAGGGTGGAAACGATGAAATCGACCCTCGCCTTCTTGATCGCCCTGTTCGTGGTCTTCCCGGCGGTTGCTCAATCGGAGTTTGCCGCGCGCGTCGTCGTGGACAGCGCCTTCGTCCGCGCACTGCCCGCGTATGAGGCTGATCCTGCCGCGTCCGTTTTTGAGAACGACAGCCTGATCGCCGTCGGGCGCAACATCGACGGGCTGTGGCTGCAAGTGCGCCGTCCTATCGGTCAGCAGTCACTCGGTTGGATCAACCGCGAGGTCATCTCGTTCACATTTGAAATCGGCGCGCTGCCGATTACCGACTTCGAGACGGGCTTAGAGGGTACAGAACCCGTCGTGGATACAGGGATCGCCGTGCTGACACTGGGCGAGATCGCGATTCGCCCGCTGCCCGATGGCACGTCGCCACGCTTGGCGACGACGCTCGCCTTCCTCACCCTCCCGGTGATCGACCGCACGCCCGACAGCCAATGGCTGCGCGTGAATTATCGCGGGATCGTCGGTTGGCTGCCGTTGTATTTGATCAACACGTCGCAGGATGTGGAACAAGCGCCGGTCAACCCGGGCTATCTTGCCAGTTTTGCCGAACTGCCGACCATCCCGCCAGAAATTCAGCTTGCCCAACTGGAGAGACTAATCGCGTTCGCGCAGCCGCTGGCAGCAGTTGCCAACGACGCTGCCGCGTACTGGGGCGCGCTGGACGCCGGACAGGTCTTGGAATGCCGTCCGCTGGCGGGAAACTACCCCTATTACACCTACACCGCGCAGGACATCACCGAACTGCCGGAACTGCGCCGCGTCGTGGATCGTCTCGCACTGGCAGTCGATCAACTCAACGCGTCGATTGCCGCCATGCAGCGCTGCGGCATTTACTTGGATGGCGAGATCAGCAGCGCCTACGCCAGCGCGGTCAACGCCCGTCTGCTGTTCGTCAATGTCATCGCCAGTATGGAACAGCTCCGCGAACGGATTTTGACCGTACAGCCTGACGCTGCTGTATCTCCGTAGCGCTGGTTAAGGCACAAACGGGGGCGGTGTCAGCGTGGGCATCGGCGTCCGGTAGTAATAGAAATACGGATCGCGGGTCGGGCGGGGCTGCCTGCCCCCCGGTACTTGGAAATAACCACCCGTTTGCAGCAAACACACCTGCTGCCATTCATAGCGATAGGTCGAATTCGTCCAGTAGGGCGCGACACGCCATGTGTATGTGCCGATCTCGATGACGCCGAGGTGATCGAGTTCGATCACTGCGGTGGTTGTCGTGCTGTCATGGGCAGTACGCGCGCCCGACGGCGCGATGACGATCACGCTGTAGGCATTCGCCCCGGCAAGCGGTGGATACGTCACGGTGATTGCCAGATCGCCCGCCATGAAATCCCCCGTCTGCGTGAACGCCCCGCTCCACCCGTCGCACACATTGTCCGTCAGGTCAAAATCTTCCGGCACGCGCCCATCGTCGTTGCGCGGGAGCGGGCGTCCGGTCGGCGGGATGTTGTTAAAGGGGATGCTCGTGCGGATCAAGCGAGCGTACACCCACCCGGTATCGCCCTGAAAGTCGATTTGCAGCCATTGGCGACCATCCCACGAGTAGATAAAGTCGCCGCGCCGCCCCAGTACCACGACCGACGTGTTCAGGCGTAGTTCGCCGAGCACGCGATAGGCGAAATCCGGTCCGACGTAGACGCGCGCGCCATCGAACTCGACGATCCCGTAGATCGTCTCGCCGGGCTGCGGCTCGATTTCTTGGGCTTGCAGGCGGTTAACCCGCGCGATCATCGCCAGCATTACTGCCAGCAGTCCCACACAAAACAAGAGGATGAAAAGCGGTTTCTTCGGCACGATGCTGTCCCTTCGCTCCCTTCCCAGTATACGGCGAAAAAGCGTTTGGTGGGCGTACAGCTAATTCGCAGATCGGGAGTAGAATTTGAGTGTATCGACGCTTCTGAGGATCGCCCTATGCGCCGTTTCTACGTTCTCCTTACGCTTCTTCTACTTGTAACCACCTCCGGGTTGGTACTCTCGCAGCAAAGCTCGGCGCAATCGGCGACGCCAACCCCCACGCCGGAGATCGCTTTTGCCATCGAAGGCGAGATCGGGCGGGCGCTGCCGCAAAAGATCGTCTACGACCCGACGTTCGAACGCATGGCAGTCATCGACGCGTATAACCGCCTGCTGTTCGTCAACGCTCTTGACTATTCGACGATCTCGGTGCTGCACGAACGCGGCAGTTATGGTGATGTCGCCTTCAGCCATGACGGACGCTGGTTAGCAGTCGGCTACAACTTCACGATGGAGCTGTGGGATACTGAAAGCGTATCACTGGTCGCCAGCCTGACGAACATCGGCGGCATCCGGCAGTGGGTCGGCACGATCCAGTTCACGCCCGACGATCAACTGCTGATCTTCGAGGG
>JACSRG010000143.1 GCA_014879865.1 Anaerolinea sp. | reverse complement strand
AGGGGTGAAGTCCCTCTCCCTGAGGGAGAGGGATTTAGGGTGAGGGCAGTTTGCAGACAGACCCTAATCGTTTGCTTTCATCCGCCGTACCTCGGCGTATGCCTCGTTGATCGCCTTCATCTTCTCGGCGGCATAACGCTGCACGTCCGGCGGCTGATCCAGCACTTTGTCCGGGTGATACTTGTGTGCCAGTTTGCGATACGCCTTTTGCACCTCGGCGAACGCCGCCGACGGGGGCACGCCGAGGATGTCATAGGGCGTCGCATCAGGCGCGGTAGTGTGCGCTGCGCCGCGTTCGTCGTAAGCACGCTGAGCGCCGTCGCTCGCCCAGTCATCGACCCCGCCCGCATAGCGACCATCCGCGCTGCGCTGCTCGCTGAACTCCGGCTCGACATCGGCATAGCGCCCCAATCCCATCACGAAAAACCGCGACGCGCGCAGATTCGATACATGCAGTAACACACTCAGCGACTCGGTCGGGAACATCGGCAGCGAGAACAGGTGAATTTGTCCGTATTCGACGACGGGGATGCGGCGCGGACGGCTGTATTCGCGGTTACCGGGGAATTCGCGACTGCGCCACGCATGTTTGACCACGCGGCTGTCACGCGGGACGGATCGCTTCTCCTCGGTGAACGTGATGCGCGACCACGACACATCCAGATCGGCATAGCGAATCGCCGTGTAGCGCCGCCCGCGATACACCAGAATCACATCCGGCAGGAAGTACAGCCGCAGCGACCGCAGTCGCAGCCCGAACACCCTCTGGTTGAGCTTAAGATGCGGCGGCGCGCTGATCCCGAACTGCACCACCTGCCGCTTGACCAGCTTGGCGGGCTGCCGGAACTGCCAGTCCTGCGGCAGATGCGGCTTGATCTCCCAGATCACCTGCGCCGTCGTCAAACTGCCGCTGTTTTCGAGGAAATCGGCGTAACGCGCTTTACCCGCCATGTCGAAGGTGAAATGCAGGCGCGTCGTGCGCCGCCATTGATCGCGGCGGTGCAGGAAGAAGACGCCCGCCGCGCCTGCGCCCGTCAGCACGCCGAGCACCGCCAGCAGCAGCAGCGACCGCGCGAACAAGATCGCCAGCAGCAGGACGATCAGCGTCAGCCCGACTCCGGCGCTCGGCGCGAGAGCAGGCTGACTCAACCGGGTGTTGATCGCCTCAAGGACGTGGGGCTGCGTCGTCTCCGTCCGCCGGATCGAGCGGATGCCGTGCGTCGGCGGTACGTCGAAATACGTGCTGCCGTCCGCCGTCACATGCACGGCAAAAGCAGACTCGGACGGCTGTTGAGAGGCTTGCGCTTGGGCGGGCATTCATCATCCACGACTGATCGATCAGGCACGGATCAAGCATAGCCGCATTCCGACTGATTTGCCTAGCCGTCTGGTCTCAGACGCTTTCGTATGCCCGCCGGAGTTCCGCCACATCGATCTTCTTCATTTGCAGCATCGACTCGGTGACCCGCTGCGCCTTGAGCGGATTCGCGTCGTTCATCATCTCGGTCAGCGCGCGCGGCACGATCTGCCACGACACCCCGAACCGGTCTTTGAGCCACCCGCACTGGCTTTCTTCGCCGCCATTCGCGGTGAGCGCTGACCACAGCCGATCCACTTCGGCTTGATCGGCGCAGTCCACGTAGAACGAAATCGCCTCGTTGAACTTGAACTCCGGTCCGCCGTTGAGCGCCGTGAACTGCACGCCGTCCAGTTCGAACGTGCAGGTCAGCACCTTGCCGGACATCGCCGGAATCGCGTCGTTGTAGCGCGACACATTCATAATGCGCGAATTCGGGAACAAGCCGACGTAGAAATTCATCGCTTCTTCGGCTTCACCATCGAACCACAGGAAGGGTGTGATCTTCTGCATGACAGTCTCCTCAATCTGTTTGACTGTCCTAAGCATAGTCGATGCGTCGGGGCAGGTCTTGTATAAAACGGCAATCCTGCGCGCGCTACTCCCCCTGCTCGCCGCGCTGTAATTCCTGCAAGTACTCGTCGAGGCGATCCATACGGTCTTCCCACAGACGGCGGAAGGGCGACAGCCACGAATCGAGTTCGACCAGCGGTTCGACGCGCAGTTCGTACCAGTGCCGCTGCGCTTCCTGCCGCACGTTGACCAGCCCCGCTTCGCGCAGTACACGCAGATGTTTCGAAACGCCCGGCTGACTGATCTCCAAGCGATCCACCAGTTCCCCCACGAGGCGCGGCTGTTCGCGCAGCAGATCGAGGATGCGCCGCCGGGTCGGATCGGCTAGGACTTCGTAAATGGTCATCATGACCTCAATATACCATATCGATTATATAACTGTCAAGCTATATAAAGATTATCCTGCCTTACGCGCCACTGGCGGCGGCAAGCTGCGCGATCAAGTCGTCGGCGGTGATGCTGCCGGTGGACAGAGTCGAGATCGCGCCGGTCGGGCTGATCAAGAAACGCGGCACGGTCTCCAATGCTGTGATGCCCGCGCCGAACGTGACCGTGATCCCGGCGAAGAAATCGACGCCCGCCGTCGCAAATGTCCACGCATAGCCGCGTTCGCTGGCGAACGCCGCCAGTGCTTCGGGCGCATCGGCGCTGACGACGACGAACGCATAATTCGCCGGATCAACGCGGCTGTACGCCTGATTGATCGCGTCCAACTGGGGCAAACACGCGGCACAGCCGACGGCAAACGGCTGCACGTAGATCGTCTTGCCGCCGAACGCCAGCAGATTGAAGGTTTGCCCGCTGCGCGCATCGGTGAGCGCGGCGCTCTGCCATGCCGGACGCTCGTCGGGCAGTGCGCCACCCTGCACGACCGCAGCGAGCGCTCCCCCACCGATCTCTGTATCCGTCCCGGCAGGCGTGGGCACGGCTTCCGGGATGAGGGTCGGCGTGGGCAGTGTCTCGCCGGAACAGGCAGCCAGAAGTGGCGCTAAAATCAAGAGCAGAACCCCAATCCGCTTCACGACAACCGTCCTTATGCCAGCACAGAAAATCCGGTTACAATAGTGGGCAACATCCGTGATGTGACCAACGAGGAGCACCAGATGTCCCAACAGAAACCCTACGAGAAAGAATGGCTCGATAACGGCATTCTGAGCTACCGCTTCAACAGCATCGGGTCAGAGACGGCGCAAGAATGGTACACCGACATGATGCTCACCTACGAAGCGCAGCCGCCGGACGGCAAAGTGCGCATCCTGATCGATCTGCGTGCCCCGGCAAATATGCTGAGCGCCGAGGCGATGATGCGCGCGCGCCAACTTTCGAGCAAGTTCCCGGATGTCGTCGGTCGCATCGCCATTTTGATCGACCCGAACGAGAATTTCAAGAATCTCGCCATGTTCCTTGATCGCGGGCTGCAAGACAATCTGCGGGCGCGTAAGCTGTTTGACGATGAAGCCGCCGCGAAGGCGTGGTTATTGGAAGTCTAATGCGCCGCCGCTTGATCTTCGTAGTTAGCATCCTCGTCAGTCTCGCTTTTCTGTACCTCACCCTGCGCGATGTCCCGCTTGCCGAAGTCTGGGCGGGCATCCAGCGCGCAGAAATCGGCTGGGTGATCCTCGGTTTCATTGGCGTGTTCGGCGCACAGGCGACCCGCGCCGTACGCTGGTGCGGTCTGCTGGATAACAAAATCCGCTTCGCGCAGTCGTTTCACATTTTGAACATCATGATGATGCTCAACCAAGTGCCGCTGCGCATCGGCGAAGTCGCCCGCGTCTTCCTTGCGACGCGCTATAACGTGCCGCTGGTGACGGCGGCGACGAGCATCGTGGTCGAGCGGCTGATCGACGTGGTGATCGTCGTGGTGCTGCTGGCGATTTCGGTGGCACGGCTGCCGAACGTGCCGCCGCTGGTCGCGCAAACCGTCACGCTGTTCGGCGCGGGCGCGGTCATCACCTTCGTCGTACTGATCACGTTCGCGCGCTACCCGACCTTCGCGCATCGCATCCTGACGTGGATCGAGACGCGCCTCCCCTTCCTCAAGCGGATCAATCTGGTCAAGCGGCTGGAAGAAGTGCTCGACGGCTTGAAGCCGCTCACGCACTGGCGCAGCGCCGTTCACGCGCTCGTCTGGACGGTGATCGCGTGGACGGTGTCGCTGGCGACGTTCTACGCCATCAACCGTGCGCTGAACATCAGCGGCATTGATTTGATCCTGTTCGCCATGATGGGCGTGCCGCTGGTGGCATTCAGCCTCGCCATCCCGGTGACGGTCGCCGCACTCGGACCGTTTCAGGGCGCGGTGCGGGTCGCCGGGGACGCGCTCGGCATTCCCGTCGTCGATTCGGCGACGCTCGGCTTTTTGTTTCACGGGGTCACGGTCATCAGCTACGCGGTCATGGGCGTGATCGGTTTGCTCACGCTCGGCGTGTCGCTGCGGGACGTGATGCCCGCCGACCAAACATCAGAGGAAACCTAAATGCCCTATATCGACCTCGCCACCGGCGCGCGCTTTCACTACGAAGATGAGGGAAGCGGCACGCCGATCATCGGTTTACACGGTAGATTTGGCACGGGACGCGCCGACCTCGGCGGCATCATCGACTGGCTGACGCCGCAGGGCTACCGCGTCCTCGCGCCGTCGCTGCGCGGCTACGGCGAATCGACGCCCAAGCCGCGTGATTACCCGTTCGACTTCTATCACCGCGATGCCCGTGACGTGCTCGCCTTCATGGACGCGCTGAAGATCGAACGCGCCCACCTGCTCGGCTATTCGGACGGGGGTGAAGTCGCGCTGATCGCCGCTGGATTCGCGCCGGAACGGTGCATCTCGGTGGCGGTGTGGGGCGCGGTCGGCTATTACGGACCCGCGATGCGTCCGGTCGCGCAGGCGAACTACCCGGCGACATGGATGGACGAAGCGACGAAAAAGCTGCATGGCATCGACGACCCGAACCCGCTGGTGCTGGAATGGATCGCGGCGGTCAAGCACCTGATCGACTCCGGCGGCGATGTCAGCTTGAGCCTCGCCCCGAACATCAGCGCGCCCGTGCTGCTCATGCTCGGCGAACAGGATCGGCTGAATCCGCAGGAGTACGGACAGAACTTCATCGACCGCACGCCGCACGGCAAGCTGGTCATGTTCAAGACGGGGCACGGTATCCACCAGCAGGATTGGGAAGGGTTCAAACGGGTAGTCGGGGATTTCTTGCGCAGCGCCAGCAGCTAGCCTTTATGCCATCACGCGCTGATTCGCAGTATCATCGATCATACACGGATGTGCTGTAACTTAGGCGTTATCGATGACTCTGCGTACACGAACGCTGCTAACAACCGGGACGATCCTCATCACGCTGGTGATCGCACAGTACCTCGTGCTGCGCACGATCCTGCTGAACAGCTTGAGCGCACAGGAAGACCAGCAGATCATCAAAGAGATTCAAGACATCAGCCGGAATCTCAGCGTCGAAGCATCAAACTTCGGCAGCTATCTGGAAGATTGGTCATACTGGGACGATACCTACGAGTTCGTCCAAGATCGCAATGAGGAATACGTCGAGTCCAACCTGACCCGGACGGCGCTCAACGCGCTGCACGTGAACGTCATGCTCTTCATCGACACTGCCGGCGATCTCGTTCATGCCATCGGCTTCGACTCGGAAGGTGATGCCCTGCCGACATCGCTGCTGGCAGAGTTTTACAATCAAGCGCTGGCAGCGCCGGATGCTTACCGCTTTTCCGGCTATGTCAACTTCATGGACGGAGTCATCCTGCTGGCGGGACGCCCGATCTTACCGAGCAGCGGCGCGGGCAGCCCACAAGGGACGCTGGTATGGGGACGGATTTTGCCTGACCACGACGAGATCGGCTCGGAGACGATACCGTCGCCGGATTTCGCGCTGACCGCCGTCAATCAGCCTTATTCCGCTATCGATCAACAGCGCTTCCTAAGCGATTTCGCATCCGGCAGCGAGTATTACTTCAACAAAACGTCGGCGCGCATCGCGTACGGTTACGCGATGTTCTTCGATCTGCACCAGCAGCCGAGCATCGTCATCCGGGTAGCCGTCGCGCGGACGATCTACCTCGAAGGACAGCGCAGTCTGAGTCTATTTCTGCTGACGACGCTCCTCTGCGGGTTGATCCTGTGTCTGGGCGTGGTCTTCGTGGTGGATCGCTACGTCCTGCGCCCGCTGCTGCGCTTGAGTCACGAGGTGCGGGTCATTGCATCCTCGGACAACTTCAATCAGCGCGTGACGGTGCGCGGCAAAGACGAACTGGCGCACTTGCAGCGGGGGATTAATTATCTGCTTGGGGCGGTAGAAACATCATCCGGCGCGCTCAAGCAGTTGAATTCGGAGCTGGAAGATCGCGTGTTTGAACGCACTGCCGAGCTTGAAGAGAAGAATATTCAGCTAGCGCGCATGCAGCAGCAGAAAGACGAGTTTTTCGCGCGGGCGTCGCACGAGCTGCGTACTCCGTTGACCAATATCATCACGCGGTTGTACCTGCTGGAACGCCAACCGGAGCAAATGGCGGTGCATATGCGCGTGCTGAAGTCCGTTTCGACCCACATGCGCGATCTGCTCAATGAACTGCTTGACCTTTCGCGGATTCAGCGTGACGCGCTGGTGCTCAATCGCTCGACCGTTCAGTTACAGGAAGTCGTGCGCGGCGTAATCGACACGCAGTACCCCGAAGCGGAAAACAAGAACGTGCTGCTGTGCGCTGAAATGCATCAAACGCCGCTGTTTGTTTACGGCGACGCCAAACGCCTGACGCAGATCGCCACGAACCTGATCAACAACGCGATCCTGTACACGGCAGATGGCGGCAAGATCACCGTGCAGGTATACCGGCTGAGCGAAACGGAAGGCGTATTCAGCGTGCGCGACAGCGGGATCGGCATCGCCGAGGAGCATCTCAGCCGGCTGTTCGAACCGTTCTTCCGCGCTCGCGAGGAGGTCTCCACCGGGACAGGCTTGGGGCTGTCTATCGTCTCCGAACTCGTCCGCCTGCACAACGGGTCGATCAGCGTCGAGAGCAAGGTCGGAAGCGGCAGCCAGTTTATGGTCAAGCTGCCGCTGATCGCGGTGACTGCCGCCGAACTTCTGCCGCCGATGGATCGCGTCCTCGGCGATCAAGCGAAGTAGAGGTATAGGCTTAACAGCACGGCGATGGTTGACAGCCCGATCCCCAGTATGACGAACCGCTCCACCTGTCTCTCGAGCACAGTCAACTGGCGGTCGATGTGACTCCGGTCGGGCATCTCCTTGCGGTGACGATAAATCCAGTGCAGCGGCAAACGCATCACCGGCAGCACGCCTAGCGCCCAGATCAAGTAGCCGAGCGCCATCATCAAGAACGTCGGCAGGCGCTCATCCTCTAAGAACGGAATGACCACGAACGAGATCATCGCCGTCCAGATAAACGTGACCAGCGTCTTGACGTAGCGCAGGATCATCCGGCGCAAGTAGAGGATGTGGCGCGCGAGCGAAATCTCGGTGATGGCAACCTCTTTGGTCAGGTTGCGGTCGAGCGTCCGCGCCAAGCCTAACGCCGCATTGAAGCGCTCGACCGTCTGGCGGTCAGAGTCCGGCGGCAGCGCGCCGCTGGCGGTCAGCACCTCCCAGCGTCGCGACGAAGGGATGATCTTGCCCTCGGTGGTGCGGATCGTCTCGTCGAAGTACTTCTCGCGCTTCTCGTTGCTGAATGGAATCGTGAAGTTGATCGAGCTGGTATGGTACTGGTACTCGAAGACTTCGCGCTTGACCGCTTCGGATTCGTCCGGCGAGAAGGCAACGCCCGACAGCGCGAACGACGGGGTGATCAAGCTGGCGTTAAAGCCGGGGGTGTAGATCGTATAGTAGAAGTGAATGATGTCCTTGAGCAGCAAAAAGAGCGCGTAGAGCGGAATGCTCAACGACAGCACGAAGGGATAAGCGACACAGGCAAATAACACAAACGGCAGAACGCCGGGGTTATTCCCCAAGACCGCGAACGGTTCGGTCATGTTGTCGAGGAACACGCGGATGATGACGACGATCTCTTCTTTGAAGAACACAGGCAGCAAGATGAGCAAGCCCGCGCCGCCGATGAAAGCGGTTGCGATACGGTGCAGCGTAGACAACCGCACTTCGCAGCGCTGCAAGAACGCGCGCATGGCGTTGCGTTCCTGATCCGTGAGCGGCTTCGGCTGAAATTCCATTGTGTCGGTCGGGTTGGTTCCGTTGGGTGCAGTCATGGTGTCCCCAGTTGAAAGTAAAAAGTTAAAAGTAGAAAGTAGGCAGCACGGACTGCTTTCCACTTTCTACTTTTAACTTTCAACTGCTGTAACTTCTAGATGAGGCGCATGGGCGATTCGAGCAGCTGCTTGAACGCTTGGAGGAACTGCGCGCCTTCCGCGCCATCGCTGACGCGGTGATCGACGCTCACCGTGACGCGCATCCGGCTGCCGACGCCGAGCGTGCCATCCGCCGTGACGACGGGGATTTTCGCCGCGCTGCCAATCGCCAGAATGCCCGCTTCCGGCGGGTTGATGATGGCGAGGAAGTGCGACACATCGTACGCGCCGAGGTTGCTCACCGTGAAGGTGCTGCCTTGAATATCGTCCGGCTTGACTTTGCCGTCACGAGCGCGGGCGATCATCTCTTTGTTGATCTGCGCGAGTTCGCTCAACGACAGGCGGTCGGCATCTTTCGCCACCACGTTGACCAATCCACCCGCCGGCAGCGCCACCGCAATGCCGATGTTGATGCGCTTGTGGCGCACCAGCTTGTCGCCGTAGTAGTGCGTGTTCAGGTTGGGGAACTGGCGCAGCGTCAGCGCCGTCGCTTTGACGATCAGGTCGTTGACGCTGATCTTGTGCGCGTCGTCCACACCCGCGTTGATCTGCTTGCGGAAGTCGAGCAGCGGATCGGCGTTGATCTCGGTCGTGACGTAGAAGTGCGGCACCTGCTGCTTGGCTTCGACCATGCGCCGCGCAATGCGCGAACGCAGCTTGCTCGTGTCGATGATCTCGACATCCGGTCCCGACGGCAGTTCGCCGAAGCCGGGCGCGGGGATCGGGGCGGGCGCTTGGGCAGCGGGCGTTTGCGCTGGGGTTGGCTGCGCCGCCGGGGGCTGCCAGCCTTCGACATCCACTTTCAGGATGCGACCGCCGGGACCCGTGCCGCGTACCTGCCGCAGATCGATGTGCCGTTCGCGGGCAATCGCGCGGGCAACCGGCGACGCCTTGACGCCATCCGGGTAGGTGTCTTCGCCTTCTTCCTCACCGCGATCTTTCGGCGCTGCGCCATGTGACGGCGGCGTGGGCGGTTTGGTGGGCGTGACCGATTCGCTCAGGGCGGTCGGCGCGGAAGTCGCCGGGGCGGCAGCGCCGCCATTGCCTGACGGAACTTGTTCACCCGCTTGACCGACGTAGCCGATCACCGAGCCAACAGTGAGCGTCGAACCGGGTTCGCCAACCAGCGACAGCACGACGCCGCCGACTTCGGACGGGACTTCAACCGTCGCCTTGTCCGTCTCGATCTCGGCGATCACGTCGCCGGGGTTGATTTGGTCGCCGACTTTCTTCGTCCAGTTGAGCAGGACACCCTCGGTCATATCTGAACCGAGGTTGGGCATCTTGATCTGCTGCGCCATTAAAGCACCTTCCTCACTGCATCCACGACTTTTTGGGCGTTCGGCAGCGCCATGAGTTCGATTTCGGCGGCGTAGGGCAGCGGCACATCCATTGCGCTCACCCGCTGGATCGGCGCGTCCATGTAGTCGAACGCCGCTTCCTGAAGCTGTGCCGCGATTTCACTGCCAAAGCTGAAATGCGGCAGCGATTCTTCGACCACCACCGCGCGATTGGTCTTCTTGAAGCTCTCGAAGACCGGGTCAAGGTCGAGCGGACGCAGCCAGCGGAGATCGACGACTTCAGCTTCGATTCCGTCCTTCGCCAGCATATCCGCCGCTTGCAGCGCCCATTCGACGCCGCGCGCGTAGGCGATCAGCGTGACATCCTTGCCCTTGCGCTTGACATCGCTCTTGCCGACGGGCAGGACGTATTCTTCTTCCGGCACGGGCGACGGCTTCGGATAAAGCGCAATCGACTCGCTGAACAGCACCGGATTGTCATCACGAATCGCCGCCTTGAGCATCCCCTTCGCGTCGTAGGCGTTGGCGGGGCAGGCGACGTACAAGCCGGGGAAGTGGGCGAAGATCGGTTCGGGCGTGTGCGAGTGCGTCGCCGTCGCCTGATTGCCCCACCCGGACGCAACGCGCAGCACCATCGGCACCTTGAACTGCCCGTTGAACATATAGTGGACTTTCGCGCCGTGATTGATCAGCGCGTCGAAAGCGAGGAAGGCGAAGTTGATCGTCATGATCTCGGCGACCGGACGCAAGCCCGCCATCGCCGCGCCGACCGCTGCCCCGGCGATCACCATCTCGCTGATCGGGGTGTCACGCACGCGTTTCGCGCCAAACTCTTCGAGGAATCCGCGTGTGACACGGTGTGTTCCCTGCCATGCGCCGACTTCTTCGCCCATGACGAACACCGTTTCATCGCGCAGCATTTCTTCGCGCAGGGCAGCACGCAGCGCCTCGCGCATGGGCATGTTCTTCTCTGCCATTCAGCCTACCTCACACGTAGATGTTGTTGATCAGGTCGTTGTAATCCGGGATGGGGCTGTTGTCGGCAAATTCGACCGACTCGGCAACGGCTTGATCCGCTTTCAAGTCCAGCACATCCAACTGCGGCTCGATGTCCGGGAAATTGCTCGTCAAATGGCGGCGGACAATCGTGATCGGGTCTTTCTCGTGCCATTCGTCCAGTTCGCGCTTGAGGTCTTCGCGGGCGTCGTACTGCTTATCCGAAACGCCATGCCCCTTGTAGCGATACGTCAGCGATTCCATCAGGATCGGCTTGCTGGTCTTGCGGACGTACTCGGCGGCTTCGTTCACCGCGTTGTAGACCGCCACCACATCCTGCCCATCGACGCGCGGACCTTCCTTCATGCCGTAGGCAATCGCCCGCTTGACGAGTTCCGGCTGTCCGGCGGCGTCTTCGACGCGCGTGCCCATGCCGACGAAGTTGTTCTCGATCAGCCAGATCACCGGCAAATCCCACACCGCGCTCAGGTTGAGCGATTCGTGGAAGTAGCCGTTGTTGGTCGCGCCGTCGCCCATGAAGCACAGCACGAGATTCTTGGTTTCGTTGTACTTCTCTTTGAGCGCGATCCCCGCCGCGAGCGGCAGATGCCCCGCGACAATTGCGTAGCCGCCCCAGAAGTTGTGTTCACGGCTGGCGAGGTGCATCGAACCGCCTTTGCCCCCGCTTGTGCCGGTACGCTTGCCCATCATTTCCGCCATGATCGGGTTGGGGTGGACGCCGCGCGCCAGTGCCAAGCCGTGATCACGATACGCTGTGATGATGTGATCGTCTTTCGTGAGCGCCGCCAGCGCGCCGACGCCCGTCGCTTCGTGACCGCTGTACAGGTGCAGATACACGCCCGTGATCCGCTTCTGGTGGTACAGCTCGTCACACTTGTTCTCAAATTTGCGGATCAGCACGATCTGGTAGTACCAGTCGAGCAGCCGCTCCTTGTCAATCGCCAATGTCTGAGTTGCCAATGCCAACCCCTTCCCGACTTTCTTCATGTTGTTGTTCGGCTGTTCACTCTGCCTGAAATGTGTCGAAGTGTAACCCAAGCAGGGTGGAAATTCAAACCCGGCTCATCGGAGGCTAACGGAGAGGACTAAGGTGAAAGGACTTGGGTGCAGCTTGCCGACACACGCAAAATCGGCTATTGTTGAGCCTAGCACGGCAGCATTCCGGTGATTCACCCGCATGGCGCACGACGTTTTCCTGAGCTACAGCCGCAAAGACTCCGCGATGAAAGACCGCGTGCAAAAATCGCTGGCGGATGCGGGCTTGTCAGTGTGGACGGACGCCAACCTCACGCCGGGGACGCCGGAATGGTTTCAGGCAATCGAGCGCGCCATCGACGCGACGCGCGTGCTGGTGGTGCTGCTCTCCCCTGATGCGAAACAATCCGAATGGGTGCAGAAAGAGATCGGCTACGCGAAGGCATGGAAAAAGCCGATTTTCCCGATCCTCGTGCGCGGTGATGAAGCCGAAAGTACGCCGTTTCAAATTTTCGGCACGCAGTACGTCGATGTGCGCGATAACTCGCGTTATTCCGGCGAAATGGGACGACTGATCGACGCGATCCAGCAGAATCGGGGAGGGCTATCACCGCCGCCGCCAACAACATCTACTTACACCCCTAGCGAGTCACGTTCAACCTACCCACCAGTCACGAAAGCTCCTCAATCAACTCACAAATCAACGTTGCTGCCGAAGCCAGCAACATCGTATAGAGTGGTTGAAACCCGAACGAATCTGCGCGAACCATCGCATTGGAATCCGGTGGATCAAATCAGGTTGTTGTATTGGTACTTCTTCCAACCAGAACAAGTTGATGGTTTGAGCCGCAGAAAGTATTTCTATCGGGGTTTGTCAAATCAGCCGATCATGCTCGTCTTGCTCGTCCTACCACTGCTTATCGCTTGTTTCCCGGTGCTTTCAGAGCAGTATAGGTTAATTCCGGCAGAAACCGGTATTGTATATACAGTGTCGCCGCCTGTTTGGATCATCGGCAGCATCCTATTGACTGTGTTGGTTACTCTAGTCATTCCGACAGACGTTTATGAACCGTATCCGTATCAAATTGTCCTTGCACTCGGTCTACCCATTGTCGGGGTGATAAGTAGTCAAGTTTTGATCTTTTCATATTTGCCAGTTTCGCTCGCAGGTGTCGGGTTGAGCCTTTTGCTTCTAACCCTATTTTCGATTGTTAGCCTACCACCGCTGCATTACGTGTTCAAATATGACGGTTCAACCTTTTCTCTCTTCTTAGCTTATTCTATGAGTGTCCCTCTTGTGGCGATGGCGGCGGGGCAGAGCGTGTACTTCGCCATTAACCTATTTACATCCCTGAAGGATGTATCATTACTGATCCACATCGTTGTAGCGCTGGTCGTCATGGTGATTACTGTAATTTTGCAGCTTATCATTGTCCGCTTCTTCGTTTCTCGTCGGGGGACTCCCCCTCATCGCATCCCTCTATTGATCCTCACACTGATCGCCTACGCGATCCTGATCTGGATTTACCTGCTCGGCGGCTGGCGCGTGTTGGGCATTGGCGGGGCAATCCCGGCATAATCAAGCCCTTTTCTCCCTCTCCTTTGCGTCTTCGCGTCCTTGCGCCTTTCCGTTACGCCCTTTCTTTTCCTTCTTCTTCTCTCTTTTCTCTGCGTTCTCTGTGTTCTCTGTGGTTAACCTTTTTTACTCATTCCGCAGTCTCGCGCGTCCCTAAATCCCTATCCTTTGCGTCTTGGCGACTTTGCGCCTTTGCGTTGCGCCCTTTCTTTTCTTCCTCTCTTTTCTCTGCGCTCTCTGCGGTTAACCTTCCCTATTCATTCCTGAGCGCGACCGCCGTCACCAACTGACTGATCTTCCGTGCCGGATACACCCCCGCCGCCAGCGCCGCGATCACCGCCACGCCGAACGAAAGCGCGAACTCGCCCGGACTCAGCGTCAACTGCATCGTCCAGCCGAACGAGCGCACGTTGATCACGTAGATCAGGATGATCGCCAGCGCCACGCCGACCGGCATCGCCAGCAGACCCGCCGTGATCCCCATCAGCCCGGTTTGGATCAGCGTGTAGTTCCATAACTGCCGCCCCGTCATGCCGATAGCCCGCATGACGCCGTACTGCCGCGTCTGCTCCAGTTGCAGCGCCATCAGCGCGCTGAGAATGCCGACGAACGCCACGACCACCGCCAGCAGTTGCAGCGCCCCGGTGATCGCGAACGTCCGCTCGAAGACCTCGAACACGCTGGCGCGCAGAGTCACGTTGCTGCGCGCGATCAAGTCGCTCCCGGCTAAAGCGGTGCGGATGCCATCGAGCACCGCGTTCACATCCGCGCCGGGGGTGATGAATGCCGCCAGCGTCGAGATGTACGGATCGTCGTAGAACTGGCGGTAAACATCATCCGCCATCAGCACCGACCCCTGATCGGTTGAGTAGTCGTAGTACACGCCGATCACGGTGAAAGCCTGTTCGCCGCGATCTGTCAGCAAAGTCAGCGTGTTGTTCGCCTGTGTGATGCCGCGCCGGAAGGCGAACGGTTCGCTGACCATGATCACCGCGCCCGTTTTGAGCGCCGCGAAGTAATCGGCGTCGTTCACCGTTGACCAGACGAAGCGGCGGCGCGCCCCGGTCACATCCTCCGAACCGACGTTGAGCGTGACGGGCGGCAGGTCGGGGAAATCGGGCGCGGTCACGTTGACCGACCGCCCGCTGATCACCTGTGCGACGCCTTCCACCCCGGCGATCACGTCGGCAACCGCCGGATCAACATCCGCCGTCGCGCGGGTTGCGATCACCTGCGGCGGGGAAACGTAAATATCCGCGCCGAGCGTCGTGTCGAGCCAATCGGAGACGGTATTACGGAACGAGCCGATCATCACGCTGACGCCGACGATCACGCTGACGGCGACGGTCAGCGCGGCGACGGCGACCGACGTGCGGCTGAGCGAACGCGACACGGCGCGCGGTGACATCCGCCCGACCACGCCGAACAGCCGATCCGTGAGCGGGGTGACGGCGCGCATTCCGACGATCAACGCGGCGGGCGTGAACAGCGCCCCGCCGACGATCACCGCGAACAGCGCGCCGAAGCTGATGATCAGCGAGTTGGTGGGCAGGTTGAGCAGCGCGATCCCCGCAAGGATCAGAACGAGCGCCGCGCCCGTGATCGGGATGATCAACCGCCGTGCCCGCTCTTCGAGCGCCGAGCGCCGCATCGACCCGGCGGGCGGCGTGGACGTGGCGTCGATGGACGGGACGAGCGCCGAGACGAGACTCACGCCGATCCCGATCCCCGCGCCGATCAGCAGCGTGAGCGGATCGACCGTCACGCGCTGCACGTCAACCGCGAAGTACAGGTCGCTGATGGTCTGCGCGACCAAGCCGACCAGCGCGCGCCCGAAGATGATCCCCAGCGCCAAGCCGAAGATCGTGCCGACGAACCCCAAGAGCAGCGCCTCGGACAAAATCAGCGCGAAGATTTGGCGGCGGGTCGCGCCGAGTGCGCGCAAAATTCCCAGTATCGGGCGGCGCTGCACGACGCTGAACGAAACCGTGTTGTAGATCAGGAAGACGCCGACCACCAGCGCCAGCAGACTCAACGCCTGCAAGTTGAGTTCAAAGGCGGCGGTCATTTGACCGAGCGCGCTCTGTTGATCGCGCGGGGTGGTGATCGTCGCGCCAGCAGGCAAAATCGCGCGGATCAGGTCGAGGTCGTAGCCTTCCGGCAGAATCAGATCGACGCGGCTGATCGTCCCCGGACGCCCGACGATCTCCTGCGCGGTGGCAATGTCGGTCAGGATCAGGTTATCCAACGCCTGCGCGCTGACCTCGTCGGCGGTTTGCAGCAAGCCGACCACGCGCATTTCGACCTGCTCGGCGGCAGGCTGCACGGTGATCGTATCCCCGGCTTGGATGCCGTAGCGCTCCGCCACGCGCGCCGAGATCAGCACGGTGTTTGGCTGGCTGATAAAAGCGGCGAGTCCCTCGTAGGCGGTTTGCGTTTCGCCCTGTACGCGAACTTCGGTCAGGTACGAACGGAACGGCGGTTCGGCGAACGGATCGACGCCGAGCACGCGCAGCGGACGGTCGCCGAGGTCGATCACCTGCGCGTAATCCTCCACGACGGGCGCGGAGTCCCGCAAGCCGAGATCGACGCGCAGTTGGACATAGAAATCGCTCGGTAAGCCGCTCGGACTGCCGATGATCTGGTGCGTCGCCCTACCGGTGATGCTCTCGGCGCTCAGGTTAAAAGCGCGACTGGCAGAGCCGTTGGCGAGGTCGATGGCAATCACCACCGCCACGCCCAACGCCACGCCGATCACGAACAGGACGCTTTGCAGCAAACGGCGGCGCACGTAGCGTCCCGCGAGTCGCAAGATGATGGGGATGCGCATGAAAGACACCTAAAAGACAGGACTGAGGATTGAGTATAGACCGAATGGCGTAGAACGGGATGAGGAGGGAGTGAAAAAGGACTGAGGTGAAAGGACTGAGGACTGAGTAAAGAACACGCGCTTTCATCAGCTCGGTGTTTACTCAGTCCTGCTTTTACTCAGTCCTGCTCTTAGAAATCCCGGCGGCGAATGGGGATTCGTTCCGGTTCGATCTCGTCGTCGTTCCCGGCAGTGTAGCCGAGTTTCGTGAGGGCTTCTTGCGCCGCTTCACGATACTTTTCATGATCGGTGTTCAAGAAGCGCTTGAGGGGCTGAATCGCGCGCGGGTCGCCCAACATTCCGAGCGCCTGCACCGCGTTCAACGTGGTTTGAAAACCGGGCGTGTCCAGCGCGCGAATGAGCGGTTCGACCGCGCGCGTGTCCCCCAACTTTCCCAACATCAAGGCAGCACGTCCGCGCACAATCAAGTCTTCATAGGAATTTCCTATGATCATGATCAGGGTACGGACGGCTTCATCTCCACCGAGCATCCCTAATTTCATCACAGCAGTGCGACGACGTTCTTTGTTGGTATCGCGCAGCTCCGATAGTATTTGCTTGATGACATTCGGGTCAGGGTCTGTCATAGAATTAGCTCCTTCACCGGTTGCGATTCCCGCAGGGTGATCACTAACTTGCTTTCGTGAATACGGCAGACACGATCTGCAAGCGGGACGATCTCTGGGTTATGGGTTGCCATGATCAGCGTTCGACCGACATCTCTGGTTAATTCTAGCAGAAGTCGCAAAATCTGCTGACCTGTCTCTTCGTCTAGGTTGCCCGTCGGTTCGTCGGCGATGATGATGGCGGGGTCTTGCGCCAGCGCCCGCGCAATGGCGATGCGCTGCTGCTCACCCCCGCTCAAGCGATCCGGGTAGGCTTCAGCGCGGTCACGCAGACCGACGCGCTCCAGCAGTTCAAGCGCCCGTTGATCCGCACTACCACCACGTAGTTCGACGGGCAGCGTGATGTTTTCGCGCACAGTCAGTGTGGGGATCAAGTTGAAGAATTGGAAGATAATGCCGATATGGTCGCGCCGGAACAGCGTCAACTCACGTTCGCTCAACGTCGTGATGTCCGTGCCATCGATCATGAGCGACCCACTGTCCGGGGTATCAATGCCGCTGATCAGGTTCAACAGGGTGCTTTTACCGCTCCCGCTCTTGCCGAGCAGGACGAAGAATTCGCCTTCCGCGATGTCCAAGTCCACATCTGCGAGGATCGGGCGCGCTCGGCTGCCCTCAGCGTAACCCTTACTGAGATGCCGGATCTGCACCAACGCTCGCTTCTCGTTCATACGTACCCTATCATTGTACCTGCGTCAACGCGAATTTTGCAGATCAAATTGCGTCGTGATTTATTCACACATCCACAATTTTATCCGCTCAAGATGAAGCCAGTATGATAAAGAAACATCATTCGCGTGCGCTTATGTTAATATACACTGAAAAGCGTGCCGCAAACTGCATGAATATTACGAATTTTCCGTGTCATTCATACACAAATTGACCGAATGGTGTGCCGCCCGGAGAGGTTCATGATGGCAGTCAACTACAAAGAAGAACTCGTTGGCGTATTCGGCTTCCCTGTCGCAGAAAATCCGACCTGCGTCATGCAAAACGCGGCGTTTGCCGCTGCTCACCTCTTCTGGCGCTACCTGACCGTCGAGGTCAAGCCGGAAGATTTGCCTGCTGCCGTCGCGGGCGCGCGGGCAATGGGCTGGCGCGGCTTCAACTGCACGATCCCGCATAAGGTCGCGGTGATCCCGCTGCTCGACGAGGTTGCCCCCGATGCCAAGCTGATCGGCGCGGTCAATACCGTGCGCCGGGACGGAGATCGCTTCATCGGCGAGAATACGGACGGCAAAGGCTTCATGCGCGGCTTGCGCGAAAAACTCGACCCGGCAGGCAAGCGGATCGTCATTCTCGGCGCGGGCGGCGCGGCACGGGCGATCAGCGTGGAGCTGGCGTTAGCGCGCGCGGGCGAAGTGATCATCGTCAACCGGGGCTATGATCGCGGCGCGGCGCTGGCGGAACATCTGCGCCGGAATATCGGCGCGAACGCTCAGTTCGTCCACTGGGCGCGAACGTACCCCGTCGGCGTCGATGTTGATGTGCTGGTGAATGCCACCTCTATCGGGCTGTATCCCGACGTGGACGCGCTGCCGGATGTGTCGCTCGATCAAGCGCGCCGCAATCTGCTCGTGTGCGATGTGATCCCGAACCCGCCCAACACGCCGCTGATCAAGCTGGCGGCGAGTCGCGGCATGGCGACGATCAACGGTTTGGCGATGCTGGTCTATCAGGGCGTGATCGGCTTCGAGCTGTGGACGGGCGTCAAGCCGGACGAAACGGTCATGAAGACTGCGCTCGAACAAGCGTTTGCGTGACCCTACTTCAGCTTTGAGCGCGGCGTGAACTGGCGGATTGTCTGCCCCGCCGCCGACGTGTCGATCAACTCGGCGAGGCGCTTAACGCGCGTCTCCGGCTTTTTCGCGCTGATCACCCACCACAAACACGCCTTGCGATACGATCCTGCTTGCGCATTGAAGAAGTCCCACGCGGGCGCATTCGCACGAAAGGCGGCTTCTTCCGCTGGATCAAGACTCACGTCGCCCTGTTCAAACGAGTAGATCGCCGATTTCTCGGCTTTGCGCGCGGCAAACGCCTTGAGTCCGGCGGGCTGCATCAAGCCGCTGGCGGTCAGCCGTTCGACGGTGGCGATGTTGACCGCGCTCCACACGCTGTTTGATTTGCGCGGCGTGAAGCGGATCGTGTAGCGTTCGGCGTCCACGCTCCGGCGCACGCCGTCGATCCAGCCGAAGCACAACGCCTGTTCGACCGATTCCGCCCATGTGACGCTCGGTTTACCGGAGTCCTTCTTGTAGTAGCCAAGCTGCAATTCGGTCGCCGTTTCGTGGTTCTCCTCGAACCAGCGCCGAAGATCGGCAGGCGTAGCAAAATAGCGTATGTCCATCGAATGACCTCGTAGAATGTATCGCTACTGTATGTCATTCGGTCAGCCAGTTCGTGAAAACCGCCTGAGTCTTTGCGGCTCGGTGTAACTATCCTTGCGCGGAGTGCGTATAATCCCGTAGATTGCGCTTTGAGGAAGGACTGACCGTGCTGCGACTGCTCTGCCTGATCACGCTCGTCGCTCTGCTGGCGGGCTGTGGAGGATCACCCGAACCCACCGCCGCGCCGCTTGACCCGCTCGCGCTCATCACCGAAGCGGCGGACAACATCCGCGCCGCCGATACATTCCGCATCGACGTTGCACAGGAAGGACCGAATTACACGATTTACACCGACTACGCGGCGGTTTTCTTCCGGCGCGCGACGGCGCAGTACGTCGCGCCGAACGAAATGCAGGCGCGCATCCGCGTAATCGCGCTCGGCTTGCCCATCGAGATCGAGGTCTATTCGCGCGGCGCGACACAGTGGTACAGCGCCATCTGGACGGGCGACAACTGGATCAATCAAGAATTCGCCCCCGGCTTCAACCCGGAAACGCTGATCGCGGCGGATACCGGCTTCCAATCTGCGCTTGCCGCCTTGATCGAACTGGATTACGTCGGCGAGGAAACGCTCGAAAACGGGACGCCAACCTACCACATCACCTCACGGGCGCAGGGCGATCAGGTAGCGGCGCTGCTGGCGGGGTTGATCGCCCCGGTCGGCGATGTGACGGTCGATGTCTACGTTCACCGCGAGACACGCTACCCGGCGCGCTTCCGAATCACCGAGTACAACAGCCCGTATGCCGAAACGCCGGAACCCGTGCCGGACACTACGCCGGAGATCGAACCGGTGGTCTGGATCATCGACCTCTACGACATCAACGCCCCGGCGGAACTGACGCCGCCGGAAGCGACCGCCGAGGCGACGGCAGAAGCGGTCACGCCAATTACGCCATCATTTGGATCATAACTCCACTATGCAAACGAACGTCTCCACGTCCACCAACCAGCGCCGGGTTAATCCGTGGCTCGTGCTGGCACTGGTGTCGATTCCGGTCTTTGTCGGGTCGCTCGACCTGACCATCGTGTCCGCGTTCCTGCCGGAGATCATCGTCAAGCTGGAACTGCCCGTGCAAAGCGTGATCGACGACGCGGCATGGATCGTCACGGGTTATCTGCTGGCGTACACCGTCAGCATGACGTTCATGGGACGCGTGAGCGATCTCGTGGGACGGCGGCGCGCCTATGTCGCCTGCCTGATCATCTTCATGCTCGGCTCGTTCGTCGTCGCGGAAGTCGATCCGCAAGCGCGGACGGGCGTCGCGGGCGCGATCTACGATCTCGCCTTCCGCTTCGGCGGCACGCGCCCCGATCCGGGCAACATCGCGCTGGTGACGATCATCCTCGGTCGGGTGCTGCAAGCGTTGGGCGCGGGCGCAATCGTCCCGGTGAGCCTCGCGCTCGTCGGCGACCTGTTCCCGCGCGAACGACGGGCGCAGCCGCTCGGCGTGATCGGCGCAATTGACACGCTCGGTTGGGTGCTCGGTCACCTGTACGGCGGAATCATGGTGCGCTGGTTCGCCTCGGAATCGGGGAATTTCGTCAGTTTCTTCCGTTCACTCGGCTTGAACTGGGACGCCCCCGACTGGCGGGCGCTGTTCTGGATCAACTTGCCGATCTCGCTGATCGCGCTGCTGCTGACGTGGTTCGCGCTGCGCGGGGTCAAGCAGGAGCGGGCGACCGGGCGCTTTGACCTGCTCGGCACGCTGCTGATCATCGGCGCGCTGACGGCGCTCGTCCTCGGCTTGGGCGCGAACATCGAGATTTCGTCGAGTGCGAGTTCCTTCGAGGAGGTCGGCGGACTCCCGCCCTACGCCGTCCCGGTGCTGATCGGCGCGGCGATCATGTTCGTCCTGTTCATCATCGTGGAACTGCGCGCGCGTGATCCGCTGTTCGATCTGCGCCTCTTCCGGCGGCGTAATTTGTCGGCGGGTTTGCTGACCAACCTGTTCGTCGGCTTCGCGCTCATGATCGGCTTGGTCAGCGTGCCGATCCTCGTCAACATCCGCCTGCCGGACGCGAGTCAACTGTCACAGGCGGCGCTGCAAGTCGGGATTTTGCTCTCCGCGCTGACCGTGCCGATGGCGGCGGCGGCGATCCCCGGCGGCTGGTTAAGCGAACGCATCGGCTACAGCCGCACCGCCGGACTCGGCTTGCTGCTGGCGGTGATCGGCTTCGTGGCGATCTGGCAGACGTGGACGCTCGACGTCGCGGACAGCGTGATCGCGCTCGAAATGGCGCTGGTCGGCATCGGCTTGGGCTTGACCTTCTCGCCGATCAGCGCGGCGGTCATCAACGCGGCAGATCAGGATAAGCTCGGCTCGGCGTCGGCGTTGGTGATCATCATGCGTTTGCTCGGCATGACGATCAGCGTGTCCGCGCTGACGGCGTTCGCCTCACAGCGCTTGGCGACACTCGCTCAGGCGGCGCTCGGCGACGCGGCAGCCGATCCAATGGCGGCGCTCGACGTGTACTCGCGGCTCACGGTGCAGGTGCTCACGGAAATCGGCTTGCTCGGCGCGGTGCTGTGCGCGGTGGCGCTCATCCCGGCGGCGCTGCTGCAGCGACGGAAAGACTAAAGCAGGGAAAGATTCAACGCAAAGTCGCAAAGGGAGTAGGGCAAGAAGGAAGACGCACTGTGCACGTTTGCTTCACATCCTATTCCCACTATCTTTGCGCCTTTGCGTCCTTGCGTCTTTGCGTTGAATCTTTTCCTTTCTCTCCTTCTTTCTTTACTTCTGCTCTTCGACTGCCTGCTGAATCGTGCCATCAGGGACGGACGGCAGCTTTTCGGAGAGCGGCGGCTGTTCCGTGATGCCCTGCATCTTGGCGGCGTAGATGTCAATCTGCTGGAGCTGCACGACGCTCGGACGGATGAACGGACGTGCCGCCTTGATCGTGCCCCATGCTTCGGCGGGCGTCATACCCGTGCTGACCAGATACGCCGCCGTCATAGTCGGCGCGCGTCCCACGCCTTCCCAGCAGTGGATATACACCTGCCCGCCGCGCTCGACTTCCGCCGTGATGAACTCGACGCCTTGCTGAAGGGCTTCCAGTGTGGGCGCGTGGTTATCGACGGTCGGCAGGTAGAGGTACTTGGGCGGCGCGAATCCCGCTTCGCGCGTGTCGAATTCGCCGCGCATACTCACGCCCGCCGTCACGCCGCGCTGACTCAACGTGCGCCAGCCCGCTTCGGTGAACTGCCCGCCGACATGAATCTGATCGGTCACGCGGCTGAAGCGTTCGGTCGGCGCGCCGGTCACCCGCCGTAAAATCTGGTCGTATGCCTCAATCAGCGTGACGAACAAGCCCTGTTTACGCAGCTGCTGGAATAAATGCAGCGCGTGTTTGAGCGGACTCGGTTCGATGACATCTTTCGGCGTGGCGATGACTTCGGGGATTTCCGGCTGATTCAGTTCACGCTGCGGATTTTGAATCGGCGGTGCCGAGACCTGTTTCAGTTCCTTTTCTGGCAGTTCCGTCATGATTCTGTCTTCTCTCCTCAGCCGACCCCCGACTAACTCGCTTCCTCGATCTCGTTTTTCGCAGACTCAATCGCGGCGACGTTCGGGACGATCACATGCACAGCGCCCGGAACAATACTCGTGGTCACGGGCGTATCCTCGATCACTTCGCCGTCACATTCGATGCTCTGCGGCGGATCAGCTTCCAGCGTGATCGAGTGCGCCTGCCAGTGCGGCAGATTCTCGACCAAGCCCGCCGCGTTCGCCGCCGCCGTCAAAATCGTGCCGATGTCCATGCCGCGCAGCACGATCACGTCGAGCAAGCCATCATCGACGGCGACCTTTTTCGCCAGCGTCAAGCCGGGGATGCCCAAGCTGCTCGAATTGGCGATGAACGCCGCCGCGCCCTCCTCCTCGACGACTTCGCCGCCATCCAGCGTGATGCGGTAGCGCGATTTTTGCACTTTCGGCAGCGCTTGCAGCGCGGAGAGCGTGTATGCCAGTGCGCCGATCCGGTTCTTGGCTTCGCGCTCTGCGCCTTTGGTCGTCTCCGCGAAGAAGCCGACGCCCAAGCGGAGCAGAAACGAGTGATCGCGGCGCAGGTTATGCACATGCCCCATGTCGATCACGCGCGTTTGGCGGGCGTCGCCGCACACGAGCGCGATGGCTTCCTCTAAATTGCCGGGAATGCCGAGTTCAATCGACATGACGTTCGCCGAACCGCCGGGGAAAATGCCGAGCGGCGTGTTCGTGCCGCTCAACCCGCTGGCGACCTCCATCACCGTGCCGTCACCGCCGTACACGGCGACTGCATCTACCCCCGCCGCGACTGCCTCCCGCGCGAAGCGCTCCGCGTCGCCCGCTTCTTTCGTCAGCTTGACATCCCAATTGACGTTTGCCGTCTTGAAAGCGCGGTTCATAATCGCCAGCATCGGCTGGTCTTGCCCGGACGCCGGGTTGATGATTACCAAGAGGTTCTTGATGCTGGACAAAGTAGGCTTCTCCTAGGGGCTGACAATCGGCGTCGTGGGCACGTAGATCACCTGACCGACATACAGCGTATCCGTGTCGGTGATGCAGTTGGCGGTCGCAAGATCGGTGACGGCGGTATTGGTTTGCACCGACAAGAGCGAGAGTGTATCGCCCGATTCGACGGTGTAGAGCAGCCAACCGGGCGGCTGCGGACAGTTCGGATTAGAGCCGGTGAGCGCCCCGGTCGCGCCCGCCGAGCCGGAGAATGGATCGAGGGTCGCGGTGGACTGAATCAGCCCGGAACCGGGCAGCGGTGTGCTGAATTGGAGCGCGGGATCAAGTGTGGGAAATGGCGCAGTGGTCGGCGTCGGCGGCACATTGCTCAACGTGCAAGCTAACAATGTCAAGGCGATCAGCGCTAGAGCGGCGAGTGCGTGCTTGGGTAAAGTCGAGCGCATTGCAGAATCCTTGGCTTAATAGACTTTGTAAGGTGCATTATAGCGCGATTATCGGAATAACCGCAGATTTCTTAAGCATTAGCTTAAGTAGAACGGAAGGAAATTCGAACATAAGAGCCAATCTGGAGAAATCGCGCGCGCCAGCGGTCTCGAACCGCACGGCGAAATCCTCAAGTACTTGCAATCCGAACATGGCTTGACTCCAACCGGCGACCAAAACGCGCATGGACGTGTGCATCAAGCTCAAGGGTGTTGCCCCGATGGAACGCCTCACCGAAGGTGGGTTCAACGGCATCGCGTCTGGTCAAGGTGACCGAGCTGGATCAGGTGGACGACGAGTTGATCGACTGGCTGCGCCAAGCCTACGAGTCGGCGTAGATCAGTCCCGCGCTTCCTGTGGCTCGGTGTGGATGGTGACGCGCGCGACCTTCGGGAATGCCGTGCGCAGAGTCATCTCGGCGGTTTCCGCCAGCGCGTGCGCATCTTCGAGCGCGACATCCGGCGACAGCGCCGCGTGCAGCGTCAGTGCCAGCGTGTCGCCATCCGCCGAGACGCGCAGATCGTGCCAGTCGGCTTCGGGAAAGCGCGTCCGCAGCACATCGAGCGCCCGTGTGCGCAACCCCGCCAATTCGACCGAACGATCCCCGGCGGCGTTCAACTTCGGTTCGATGTGCGTGACGACATCGACCACGTCGGGCAGCGCCGCGCGGATCGCGCCTTCAAGCTCGGTCGCCTGCTCGTGCGCCGCGCCGAGGGTTTGCTGCGGCGGCACTTCGACATGCAGCTCCATGATCTTACCATCGCCGCTGTCGATGACGCGGACTTCGTGCGTATTCAAGCCGAGGGCGTCGGCGTGAGCGCGAGCGGTCTGGGCATAATCGCGCTGACCGTTGTGTTCGGGCGTAAAATGCACTTCGACCTCGGAGATGCCGCCCAAGCGCTCGATCAACTTGGCGCGGATCGCATCGGTGATGGCGTCCGTCTGCTCGGTCGTCGTCCCGGCGGCGACTTCCACGTCAATGTCGATGTGCGCGGCGTCCACCGTGCCGCGACTGCGCGCGCGGATCACCCGCTTGACGGCGGGAACAGCCGCCGCGATCTGCATCAGTTCGCCCGCCTTGTGCGGCGCGGTATCGACCAGCACGCCGCCCGTCTGCTTGAGGATTTGCCACGCCGCCCGCGCGATCAAGACGACGATGATGAGCGCGGCGACCGGGTCTGCCCATGCCCAACCGAACGTCGAGACGAGGATCATGCTGACCAGCACCGACGAGGTCACGAACACATCCGCACCTGTGTTCGCCGCGTCCGCGATCAGCAGTTCGGAGCGCAAACGTTCGCCTTCGCGCCGCTCGTAGCGGCTGATGATGAGGTTGACGATCAGCGTGCCGATCAAGACGGCGAAGGTCAGCGGCGTGACTTCCGGTTGTTCGCCCGTCGTCAGCCGATCCAGCGCGCCGGTAATGATCTCGAAGGCGGTGAACAGCAGCAGCACGCCCACGCCAAGCGCGGCGACCGTCTCGAAGCGGCGGTGTCCGTAGGGGTGATCCTCGTCGGCGGGGCGTCCGGCGATGGCATTCGCGCCCAAGCCGATCAGGTTGGACGAGCCGTCCATCAGCGAGTGAAAGCCGTCCGCCGAAATGGAGACCGCGCCGGTCAGCGCGCCGACGACGATCTTGCCGATGGCGACGGCGAGATTCAGGACAAGCGTGATGATCAAGACGCGGCGCACCGCGTGACGTGTATCCATATCGGTTTCCTCTCCTCCGCCTCATCGTAGAGGAAATCCCCCGGTTTCGACAATCTGATTCGGAAATATTCGTCTAACCCTAAGCTGAAGTTAGGAGCGACGAAAGTTTGCGCCAGCGTTCAACGAGGTAGTCGAGGCTGGCGACGACGATCAGCAGCGAGAACGCGCCTTTGAGCAGAAATTCCCAGATGTTCACGCCGTCCAGCACCGAAAATGCCGGGTTGGTGCGGGCGTAGACGACCGGCAGCGCGGGCATATTCGGCGCGCGGTCGTAGAGATCGCCCCACACCCATGTCGATGCGCTGTATTCGACGCCATCGACGGTATAGCGATATTCGATGTGGCGGCTGTTGTTGCTCCCCGTCCAGCGGCGCACGTACACGCCGTCGGCGGGCGCGCCGGTGAAAGCGATCTGCGCGAGGCGGGCGAAATCGAACACGAACCACGCGCACAAGAGGAGTCCGCCAGCGGTGACCAGTATCCGAATGAGGAGCGGATCACGGCGCGCGGCTCGGCGAGTTAAGGGGTTGGTCATGGTGATACTGCTCCGGTGAATGCGCCTC
Source organism: Anaerolinea sp. (assembly GCA_014879865.1). Taxonomy (GTDB): domain Bacteria; phylum Chloroflexota; class Anaerolineae; order Aggregatilineales; family Phototrophicaceae; genus Flexifilum. The sequence continues at coordinate 6,645 of JACSRG010000143.1, read as the reverse complement.
GGACAATCTCAGTATACGTCAACCCACCGGAATACCACTGACCGCGCCGCTGTTTGACTCCACCTGCTATAATGCGGACGTGCTAATTCGTGAGGCGTCCCGCATGGACTCACTTTTGTTCCTGCCGATCCTCGTGGTCGGGTTCGCCACTGCGCTCGGAATGACGCCGCTCTCGCGGGCGCTGGCGCTGCGCTTCGGCGTGGTCGATAAGCCGAACCAGCGCAAAATCCACCGTGATCACAAGCCGCTGATGGGCGGGCTGGCGATCTACTCCGGGCTTGCCATCGCGCTGCTCTTGTTCAGTCCACCGCAGTATCTCGTAGAGTTCGGCGCGTATCTGGGCGGCGCGGCATTCCTCGCCCTCGTCGGGTTGATCGACGACCGTTTCGAACTGGGCATCAAGGTGAAGATGATCGCGCAGATCATCGCGGGGCTGGTCGTGATCGCCGCCGGAATCCACATTCAACTCTTCGGCGTCCCGCTGCTCGACACGGCGATCACGATCTTCTGGATCGTCGCCCTGACGAACGCCCTCAACTTTCTGGATAACATGGACGGTTTGACCGCCGGGTTGAGCGCGATTGCGGCGGGTTGGTTCACGCTGATCGCCTTCAACGAAGGGCTGACACTGGTCAGCGCGCTGGCAGCGGCATTGATGGGCAGCGCGGTCGGCTTTTTGATCTACAACTTCAACCCTGCCAGCATCTTCATGGGCGATATGGGGTCGATGGTGCTCGGCTTCACGCTGGCGATTCTGGGAATCAAGCTGGAATTCGGGGCTCAGCCGCTCAACGTAACGTGGATGGTGCCGATCTTGATCCTCGCCTTACCGATCTTCGACATTCATCTGGTCGTGATCACGCGGCTGCTGGAAGGCAGATCGCCGGGGCAAGCAGGCAAGGATCACACCTCGCACCGGCTGATGAGCCTCGGCTTGTCGCAGCGCTGGACGCTGTTCGTGCTCTACGGCGCGTGTTTGTTCTTCGGGGCGCTCGGCTTCCTCGTGAGCTTCATGCCGCCGCCGACTGCCCTGCTGATCGGCGGGATCGGGCTGGCGCTGATGGGCGGGGCTTTTGTCCTGATGATGGTCATCCGGCGCAAATATCAGCTACAATCAAGCCAAGCAGTTGAAAGTAAAAGCAGTTAAAAGGTGAAAGTAAAAGCAGCAGAAAGTGGAAAAGGGTTTCTTGCTTTTAACTTTCAACTTTTAACTTTCAACTTCCAACTTCTGTCGCATATCGTTCCACATATTGAAGAAGGCAGCATGACTGAAACGTATATTGTCACCGGCGGCGCGGGGTTCATCGGGTCGCACATCGCCGAACACCTGCTGCGGCGGGGGAATCACGTTCGCATCGTCGATAACTTCGCCACCGGCAAACGCGAAAACCTTGCAGGACTCGCGGATTACGCTGCCAGCGGCGCACTGGAACTTCACGAGGTGAGCATCACCGATAAGGACGCGCTGGATCGTATCTTCGCCGGGGCGGATTACGTCTTCCATCAAGCCGCGCTGCCGTCTGTGCCGCGCAGTGTCGCCGATCCGCTGACGAGCAACGAGATCGGCGTGACCGGCACGCTCAACGTGCTGCTTGCCGCGCGCGACGCCGGCGTCAAGCGTGTCGCCTATGCCGCGTCGTCATCCGCCTATGGGGATGTCGAGGGCGAGTACAAGACCGAAGACATGGTGCCGAATCCGCAGTCGCCGTACGCGGTTGCCAAGCTGGCGGGCGAATACTACTGCAAGACCTTCACGAAGGTCTACGGGCTGGAAACGGTCGCGCTGCGCTACTTCAACGTATTCGGTCCGCGCCAAGATGAAACGTCGCAGTATTCCGCCGTGATCCCGCGCTTCGTCGCCGCCATGTCGCAGGGCAAACCGCCGACCATCTACGGCGACGGCACGCAGAGCCGCGACTTCACCTACATCGACAACGTGGTGCACGGCAATCTGCTGGCGATCACAGCGCCGGACGCCGCCGGGGAGATGATGAATCTGGCAACGGGCGGGCGCATCAGCCTGCTCGACCTCGTGGGCAAGATCAACACGCTGCTTGGCACGGACATCACGCCGGTGTTTGCCGAACCGCGTAAAGGCGACATCAAGCACTCGCGCGCCGGGACGGACAAAGCCCGCGATCTGCTCGACTTCGCGCCAATTGTCGATTTCGACACCGGGCTGGCACGAACGGTGGAGTGGTTTCTCAAACGATAGTTGAAAGTTGAAAGTAGAAGAAGTTAAAAGCGGACGTTCCGTTCTCGTTTTTCACTTTCAACTTTTAACTTTCGACTCAAGGATGCTTCTATGCGCGTCACGCACATCATCAAGGCGACACGGATCGCGGGGGCGGAACGTCACCTGCTGACGCTGCTGCCTGCGCTCGTCCAGCGCGGCGCAGATGTGTCGCTGATCCTGATCCACGAGCCGGACAAGCCCGTCGCTGACTTCGCGGATGCGCTGACGGCGGGCGGCGTGACCGTCGTCCGCGTGCCGATCCCGCGCCACATCGACTTCACGCTGTTCGGACGGCTGCGCCGTGCGCTGCGCCAACTCAAGCCGGACATCGCGCACACGCACCTGCTCCACGCCGATCTCTACGGCGTGATCGCGGCGCGGCTGGCGGGCGTGCGCAAGGTGGTCATCAGCCGCCACAACGACGATCAATTCCGCACGCTGCTCCCCTTCCGGCTGATTCACAACCTGCTGTGGGGCATGTCGAGCGGCGGGATCGCCATTTCCGAGGCGATCCGGCAGTTTTGCATCCGGGTCGAGGGCGTGCGCCCGACCAAAATCCAGACGATCCACTACGGTTTGACGCTGCCGATCCAACAGGCAGATCGCCAGCGCGCCCGCGCGGCACTGAGCACAGAACTAAAGCTGCCCGCAGACGCGCTGATCCTCGGCGTCGTGTGCCGCTTGATCGCGCAGAAGGGAATCGCCTATGCGCTGCGGGCGCTGCCGCGCATCGACAATGCGGTGCTGGTGATCGCCGGGGAAGGCAGTCTGCGGGCAGCGCTGGAAGCTGAAGCGCGGGCGCTCGGCATCGCGGAGCGGGTGCATTTCCTCGGTTGGCGCGAAGACACGGCGGCGCTGATGGCGGCGTTCGACATCTTCCTCGCACCGAGCCTGTGGGAGGGTTTCGGCTTGGTGCTGCTCGAAGCGATGGCGCAGCAAACGCCGATCATCGCCAGCAGCGTGAGCGCGATCCCCGAAATCGTCGTGGATCGCGAGACGGGGCGGCTCGTTCCGCCGCGTGATCCGGTGGCGCTGGCGGCGGCGATTCACGATCTACAGGCTGACCCGGCGCTGCGGCGGCACATGGGACTAATCGGTCAAGATCGGCTGGAAACGGTGTTCAATGCCGACCACATGACGGCACAGACGTATACTTTGTACTCGCGTTTAATGGGTCGAAAGGATAATTAAGGGGTTGTCAAAACGATTGCTATCCCCCACAATAGGCATTAGGCACCTTGTAATCCTAGTTTTCATGTTAGGCTCATGTGTGGAATAGCTGGCGTCTTCTACTTCGACGGATCGCTGCCTTCCGAAGCCGAAATTGCGCCTATGCTGGAAGCGATTTTCCACCGAGGACCTGACCAAGGCGGCATCGTCATCGACGCTGCCTGCGGCTTAGGTAATCGCCGGCTCGCAATTCAGGATTTGACGCCGAGCGGCGCGCTGCCGATGCGACACCGGGACTTGGTCGTCGCGTTCAACGGCGAAATCTATAATCACCCCCGGTTGCGGCGAATGATCGAAATGGATGGAGTCCGTTATCACTCGGAGAGCGACACCGAGACGCTGCTCCGTTTGTACCGCCGCGACGGACTGAACATGCTCTACTCACTGCGCGGAATGTTCGCCTTCGCGCTCTGGGATGCCAGCGAACAGCGGCTGCTGCTAGCGCGTGACCGGCTGGGCGAAAAACCTCTCTACTACTACCATGACGACGAAAAAATCGTTTTCGCCAGCGAGATCAAAGCGCTGTTACACCACCCCGGCGTGCCGCGCGAATCGGCGTTTGACGCGCACTTGCTGGCGCTGTACCTCGGTTACGGCTATATCCCTGCCCCGCTGACCGCCTTCAAGGGCATCAAAGCGCTGCTGCCCGGTCACATGATCGTCGTGTCAGATCGCAAAGTCGTTCAGCCGCAGCCGTACTGGTTACTGCCGCAGCCCGCTCGTGCCGCCGCGACGACGGATGAGCAGGAAACGCACAAGTGTCAGGAACTATCCGAAGCGCTCGGCGAAGCGGTCAAGCAGGCGTTGATCAGCGATGTGCCGCTCGGCGCATTCTTGAGCGGTGGGCTGGACAGCAGCTTGATCGTGGCGTTGATGACGCGCTACCAGAACCGCACGATCAAGACGTTTAGCATCGGCTTTTCCGGCGACGACAGCTTCGACGAGACGGGCTACGCGCAGCAGGTCGCCATGCTGCTCGGCACAGATCACACGGCGTTCACGGTCAGCCCGCAGGCGTTCAGCCTTGCGCCGCTGCTGGTTTGGCATCATGATCAGCCGTTCGCGGACAGCAGCGCGATCCCGACCTACCTCGTCAGCCAGCTCACCCGCCAGCAGGTGACGGTGGCGCTGACGGGCGACGGCGGCGACGAGTTGTTCGCCGGGTACGAGCGCTTCTACGCGCACGCGCTGGTGCAGCGCATGTCGGCGCTCCCGCGTTCGCTGTGGGGCGGCGTCGCCTCGGCGGTCAGCCATCTTCCCGAAGGCACGGGCTACTACAACGTGATCAAGCGGGCGGGGCGCTTCGCGCGCGGCGCGAGTTTGCCCCCGGCGCTCGCCTATTTCGATTGGATTCGCCTGTTCAACCGCGATCAAATCAGCACGCTGCTCGGCAAAAGCGCCCCCAGTGAGGATATTTCCGGTAAAGCGTTCGCCGCATTCTTGGGGCAGCAGGTAGACCTGCCGGATTTACTGCGCGTCAACATGCAGACCTACCTGCCCGACGATCTGCTGATCAAGACGGATCGCTCAAGCATGGCGGTCTCGCTGGAAACGCGCGCGCCGTTCCTCGATCACTGGTTGGTCGAAATGGCGGCGACGATCCCGGCGAATCTCAAGCTCAAGGGCAGCACGACGAAATACCTGCTCAAGAAGATCGCGGCGGATTTCCTCCCGGCGGAAATCATCCACCGGCAGAAGCACGGGTTCGGCGTGCCGCTCGGCACATGGCTGCGCGCGGATATGCGCCATGTGCGCGAACTGCTGTTGGATCGCACTGCCCGCGAACGCGGTTTGTTCGATACTTCCGCCTTAAGCCGCATGATCGAAGAACATGCCAGCGGTCAGCGCGATCATGGCGGACGACTTTGGAGCTTACTTACGTTAGAATGGTGGCACCGCCTGTTTATCGATGCCCCTATTCTGGAGAAACCTTGAGCCAAGCGTCAAGCCAAGCGCAACCGATCCGCATCATGCGCATCATCGCCCGCCTCAACATCGGCGGTCCCGCCATCCACGTCACGCTGCTGACCGAGAAACTGAACGCCCCGGACTACGAGAGCGTCCTCGTGTGCGGCAACATCGACGAGGACGAGGGCGATATGCGCTACTTTGCCGAGCAGCACGGCGTCACGCCGCTGATCATGCCGGAGTTGGGGCGTTCGCTGCACCCGATCCGTGACCTGAACACGATTCGCAAGCTCGTCCGCCTGATGCGCCAGCTCAAACCGGATGTCGTCCATACGCACACCGCGAAAGCCGGTTTCGTCGGGCGCATCGCGGCGCGGATCGCGGGCGTCCCGGTGATCGTACATACGTTTCATGGTCATGTGTTTCAGGGCTATTTCAACCCGCTGCTGACGCGCGTGTTCATCCTGCTGGAACAGATCACCGCGCGCATGTCCGATACGGTCATCACGCTCACCGAAGGCTTGCGCCGCGAACTGGCGGATACGTACCGCGTCACGCGCCGCAGCCGGATCACCGTGCTGCCGCTCGGACTCGATCTGCACGCCTTTGCAGGTGTGCCCCGCAAGTCGGGGACATTCCGGCGCGAACACGAAATCCCGTCCAACGTGCCGCTGATCGGGATCGTCGGGCGCATCGTGCCGATCAAGAACCACGATCTGTTTCTGCGGGCGGCGGTCAAGGTCAAGGCAGCGCTGCCAGAGGCGTATTTTGTGATCGTCGGGGATGGCGAACTGCGCGCCGAAATCGAAGCGACGGCGGCGGCGCTCGGCTTGAGCGCCTGCACGACGTTCACGGGCTGGGTGCGCGAGGTCGCAGCGGTCTACAGCGACCTCGACGCGCTGGTGATCAGCAGCCGCAACGAAGGCACGCCCGTCTCGGTGATCGAAGCGCTGGCGGCGCGCTGCCCGGTCGTGACGACGGCGGTCGGCGGTCTGCCCGATCTGCTCGATCAAGGGGCGCTCGGCGCGCTTGTCCCTTCCGACGACGCCGACGCACTGGCACAGGCGATCCTCACGGCGATCAAGACGCCGCCGGACACGCAGCGCGCGCAAGCCTTGATGCTCGACCGCTACGGGATCGACCGCCTCGTCAAAGATTTGGACGGGCTGTATCGCGGTCTGCTGGCGAAAAAACGGCGGCGCTGACTAGGGTCTGTCTGCAAACTCATTGTAGCCCTCATCCCCCGTCCCCTTCTCCCTCAGGGCGAAGGG
>JACSRG010000538.1 GCA_014879865.1 Anaerolinea sp. | reverse complement strand
GGCGTGTCCACCGGCGAAGGGGTTGCTGTGCCGGTACACGCGGCGAAAATCAGCAGCAGCGGGATCAGAAGGATGGCGCGATGGTTCGACATGCAGAATCACCAAATCCGTAAAGAGAGCTTTTCTTTACGAGTATAGCGCATGTGCAGGAAGGGATGCGTTAAAGTGCCGCAATCCCTACCCGCCGCTTTCCCGCCTATAGATTAATCGTCGCTTCCGTATCAATTTCTCGCGTTGGCGCGCCGGTGATGTTGGCGACCGTCGCGCCTTCTGCTACATCGACTTGAAAGATCGGCTGTCCCTGTTCCGCGCCGTTGAACGCGGCATACATTTCGAATGCCGGGTAAGTTTCGACCACGCCCACAAAGCGAACTCGCGCGCTTTTGCGATCTGCCGCCACCTGTACGGTGATCGTGCCGTTGAAATCGACATTGGGCGACACTTTGACGTTGACCACTTTCAGGCAGGGGTTGCGTGAACTGGCTTTGATGTCGAGCGAGTACATGCGCCCATCTTCCGAAACGGTGAAGTTTTCGAAGTGCATACTGTCGGTCGTACCGTGTTCGCGGCACTTCTCCTCGCCGGACGTGCAGTCGATTTCAATAGTCTCGTAGCAGTGATGGAATTCGTAGACCAGTTTCTTTTTCACGACGTCGATTTCGGCTTCGCAGTGCATCCGCGCCTGCGCGTGCAAATCGGGGCTGAAGACGCGATCATCGGTCAGAAAACAGCGGTTGACCACCCACAAGGTCGTCAGCATGGTTTTACCGGCGTGTTCCCCGGTCGGGACGACGGCAGCGCCGCTGTAGGTGGATGGAATGAACGCTTTGATCCACACTTTGATAGTGCTGACGCTGCCATTCATACCCGTGATGGGACTCGTGGTCGGTTGATCGCTCATGATCGCTCCTGTAATTTCAGTTGGAATTACAATGAGTATACGCGCAATTGCCCTGCTGATCTAGCGCAGCGCTCAATCGCCGCCGCTTTTCCAACATCGTTTAGCTCCGGACTTCTGCTATAATGCGCGCCATATCGGAAATGGTGAAGGTGAGAGGCAATGCACACGCGACCAGCGGCTACCCCCTACGCAGAGGAGACCAAACGGCTCACTTTGAGCGTATTGATCCCGTGCTACAACGAAGTTCACACCATTGAAACCGTGCTGGGGCGCGTCGAGGCAGTCGGGTTGGCGAACGAGATCATCATCGTGGACGATGGTTCGACCGACGGCACGCGTGAGGTGCTGCGCAAGATCGAGGGTGAGGCGCGTCCGAACGTGCGCATCGTCTATCACGAGCAGAATGCGGGCAAAGGCGCGGCGCTGGTGACGGCGTTCCAACACGCGACCAGCGACGTTTTCTTGATTCAAGATGCCGATTTCGAGTATGACCCGCGCGAGTACCCTCTGCTGCTCAAGCCGATCCAAGAAGGCATCAGCACCGTCGTGTATGGGTCGCGTTTTCTCGGCGGTCCGCGCAAGGCGATGAACTTCTGGAACATGGTCGCCAACAAGTCGCTGACCCTGACGACCAACCTGCTCTACAATTCGATCCTCAGCGACATGGAAACGTGTTACAAGGTCTTCCGCCGCGAAGTCGTCGAGTCGATGGTCATTCACGCCAAGCGTTTCGAGTTCGAGCCGGAGATCACGGCGAAAATCCTCAAGCAGGGGATTCGCATCTATGAAGTGCCGATCTCGTACAACGGGCGCGAATGGACGGAAGGCAAAAAGATCAAGTGGACGGATGCCCCGATTGCGCTCTGGACGCTGATTAAGTATCGCTTCGTGGACTAATTCGCCGCACGCGTTTTCGAAGGTTTGTCTTGACCCCCCGTAACCGAAACATTCTGCTCATCCACTGGATCGCGCTGCTGCTCGTGATCGTCACGGCGGCGGCGCTCGTGTTGATTCCCGGCGCGCGCACCCTCTCCGTCGAGCAAGGATCGCTGGCGATCTCCCTGTCGGCGGATCGCAGTATGGTCTATGGCGTCGGCGACTGTGTGACGGTCGAATGGCGCGTCGAAGGCGTGCGCGAGGTCTATTTCGCGGGCGAACCTGCCATCGGCGCGGGCGTCAAGCAGGTGTGCCTGACAGAAACGGAAACGCCGCCGCTGCGCGTCGTGCTGCCCGATGGCACTTCCGGCGAATACACGCTGCCGATCCGCTTCTTCACCGAGCAGCCCGCCGCCCTCTTCCTGCTGATCGTCGCGCTGCTGGTGATCACCTCGGCGCTGGTGACGCTTGGACTGGCGCGCGTGCATGTGACCGCACCTGATGCGTCCGGCGCGGCGCGTCCGCTCGGTCGCGGGCAGCGCGTCTTCACGGTGATCGGCGTGATCGCGGTGCTGCTCGTCGTCGTGACCCTCGCGCTGGAAGTGATCCTGCGTGTCGCCCTCACCAACTGGGGCACGGTGACGCAGCGCATCAGCTATGTGTACAGCCGCGAAGAAGCAGACGCCGTGACCGGGCTGCCGCTGGTGCTGCCTTTCATCGGCTACGGCGCGACGCCGAACGAACACGGGCGCAACGCCTTCGGCTACCGGGGCGACGAGATCACGCTGCCCAAGCCGGAAGGCGTGTACCGGATCATCGCGCTCGGCAGTTCGACTACCTACGGTTTCACGCCGGATGGCGAAACCTACCCGGATTGGCTGGAGCGGATTCTGCATGAGGAATACGGGCTGACAAACGTCGAAGTCATCAACGCGGGCGTCAACGGCTACAACTCGTGGAATCTGCTGGTGGATTTCGAGCTGCGCATCCTCGAACTCGACCCCGACCTGATCATCATCTACGAGGCAGGCAATGACGTGAAACCGCGCACCGTCGATCCCGACTGCTACCGGGGGATCAACATGCTGCGCGGGCTGGATGTGGGCAGTCGCGCCTACTACATCGACTATAACCGGGGGACGTTCAGTCCGAGCACGCTCTACCGGCTGATCGCGATCAACTTGGGCTTAGACCTTGATCCGGCGGCGAGCGATGCCAACGCGCTGCCGATCCGCATCGCCTGCGGGAGCGGTCAGACGCTTACGCCCGCCGAAGCTGTCGCGCAAAACCCGCCCGTGTACTGGGAACGCAATCTGACGAGCGTCGTCGGGGTGGCGCACGCGCACGGCGTGCGTGTGCTGCTCAGCACATGGGCATATGACCGCTCCAACCCGGAGCCAGAACCTTACTGGCACGAAGCCGTCGCGGAACACAATGCGATCACGGCGCGGCTGGCGGCGGATTTGAGCGCGGAGTATGGAACGCTGTTCGTGGATTTCGCGGCAGGTGCTTCGCAAGACCCATCCGCGTGGGGCGATTACGTCCACATGACGAGCGAAGGATCACGCTTGCAGGCGGCGACTTATGCCGCGTACCTTGTGGATCAAGGCGTGATCCCGTCGCCGTAAATTTGCCAGTAGCTAATTAGAATAACGTGTAGGCGCTAACCTCACCCCCGCCCCTCTCCACTTGAAGAGGGGGCGGGGGGTGAGGTTTGAAATGGCAATCACGCTACCGGGTTTCTACGTTGACCTCGACGCCTTTGCGCGGCATGAGCAGGAAATTCAGCACCAGCGCGCCGACGATCACCCACAACCAGACCAGCGTGCGCGGGTCGATGGGAGCCATGTGATTCCCCCACCGCCGCCGCAAGCCGCTGCGGTAGAGCGGGATCATCGGCGTCGTGCCGATCCAATCGATCAACCAGCCCATGTAGGCGGGCATCCGCAGTTTCGGCTGTTCGCCGGAGGGTTTCGGCGGTGCATCCGCGACCGTCACATCACCGACGGCGATCCCGTCGCCGTCTGCCTTGACGACGGCAACTTGACTCCCCTGCGCGTCGATGATTTTCGCGTACTGCCCGTAGGCGGCTTCCAGCACGACTTCTCTGGCGTCGTTCAGCGCGTGTGGGAGCGCCTTTGCCAGCGGAAGCTGCGAGAACATCGAGAGTTCCGGCTGCGGCAGGTGTGTGCGGAAGTGACCGCCGCCCGCGCTCGCCACGACGGGCACGCCGAGCCAGCCCGCCTGCTCATGAATGTCGAGGTCTTGAAAATGCACGTTGCTCGGAATCGGTACGCCCGCCGCCGTCGCCGTTTCGCGCGTGCCATCCGGCATGACGAGTTCGGCGGCTTGCAGCATCGGCGGGCAGCTTGTGACCACCAGCGCATCGACCTGCCCGGCGTAGCGCCGCCACAGGTCGGCGTGACCGCAGTCCCAGCAGATCAGCATCCCGAGTTTGCCTAAATCCGTCTCGGCGATGGTGATGTCGCGCCCTTCGCGGAAGTAAGCGCGTTCCCACGCATATGGGTAAATCTTGTCATAGCGCCATGTGCGCCCGTCCGGGGCGACGATGAACGCGCTGTTGAAGACTTCATCGCCATCGAGCAGCAGGAATGACCCGGCAAGATGCGCGTTGAGGCGCGCGGCGGTCGCTTTCATCCACGTCATGGTCTGCCCGCTGAGCGGTTCAGCCAAGCCGTAGTTGCGGTCATCGTATTCGTAACCAACGTTGAAGAGTTCCGGCAAGACGATCAATTGTGCGCCCTGTGCGGCGGCTTGATCCGCTAGGGTGGCAGCGCGGGCGAGACGATCCGGTGTGGGAGCGGGGGCGGCGTCCATCTGGACGGTGGCGACTTTTAAGCTGCGTGGCATGATGAAACCTTTCGCGGTTGAAGGTCACACGGGGAATTATAGACCATACCGAACAGAAAATCCGATCACGCTTCCGGGCGCGAAGACCTCATCTTGAATAGGACAGCGGCGAATGCTACAATGCTCCACCGGGTCGGCGCTGTGCCGACCTAAATTTCACACGCCCGGACTCGGCGGCGTGTTGTCGCGTACCTGCGAATTAGCATACGCGATCAACCGTCGGGGGCGAACGGCGTGAACGATAAAACACACCCAGATCAGGAGAACGTAATGCCCACGTCAGTCACCATGAAGGCGCTTCTCGAAACGGGCGTCCACTTCGGTCACCGCACGACCAAATGGAACCCCAAGATGAAGCCGTATATTTTCACCGAACGCAACGGCATCCACATCATCGACTTGCAGCAAACGCTGGTCAACCTGAACGGCTTTGGCGACATGCTGCGCGAAATCACGCAGCGCGGCGGCACGGTGCTGTTCGTCGGGACGAAGCGCCAAGCGCAAGAAGCGATTGCCCGCGAAGCCGAACGCTGCAATATGCCTTACGTCAACACTCGCTGGCTCGGCGGCACGCTGACCAACTGGAAGACCATCAAGGAACGCATCGAAGCGCTCAAGAAGCTGGAAAAGCGCCGCGACAATGGCGAATTCGAGCAGCTCTCCAAACGCGAAGCCCTGACGCTGAACACCAAGATCGCCAAGCTGCAAGAGCGCTTGGGCGGCATCCGCAACATGAAGAAGCTGCCCGACGTGCTCGTCGTGATCGACACCAGCCGCGAATCGACCGCCGTCAAGGAAGCGAACACGCTTAAAATCCCGGTGATGGCGCTGGCGGATACCAACAGCAACCCGGATGTGATCGACTACATCATCCCGGCGAACGACGATGCCGTCCGCGCGATCAAGCTGTTGATCGGCGCGCTGGCGGATTCGATCCTCGAAGGGCAGCAGATGCGCAAGCCGGATGATTACGCTCAAGAAATGGAAGAGTCACCGGCATTTGCAGGCGGCAAATTCGAAGAAGAGGAAGTAGACGACGAGGCACTCTTGGGGGCTTCGACGCTGGCGAAACTCCGCAACTCCAAACTGTTCGACGAAGAGAGCGAGGAATAACGAATGGCAGTTACGGCTCAAATGGTCAAGGACCTGCGCGAAATGACGGGCGCTGGTCCGCTCGATTGCAAAAAGGCGCTCGAAAGCACCAACGGCGATATCAACAAGGCGGTCGATCTGCTGCGTGAAAAGGGTCTGGCGAAGGCGGCGAAGAAGCTCAACGCCGGTCGCACCATGAACGAAGGGCTGATCGAAAGCTACCTGCACTTTACCAAGCGTCTCGGCGTCATGGTCGAGGTCAACTGCGAGACCGACTTTGTCGCCAATACCGACGCGTTCAAGGCGTTCTGCAAGGAAATCGCGCTGCATATCGCCAACATGAAGCCCGAATACGTCAAGCGCGAACAGGTTCCCGCTGCCGTGATCGAAGCCGAACGTCAAATTCAGCTTGGGCGCGTCCTGAACGAAGGCAAGCCGCAAGCGGTCGCCGAGAAGATCGTCACGGGTCGGATGGACAAGTTCTATCAGGAAATCGTCTTGATGGAACAGCCGTGGCTCAAGGATGATGCTAAGACGATCAGCCAACTGATGGCGGAAACCGTCGCCGAAGTCGGGGAAAGCATCGAAATCCGCCGCTTCGCCTGCTTCACACTGGGCGAAAGCGCCGACGCGGAAGACGCAGCGGCAGAGTAATGCATCGACACCTGCATCACAAGGCGTGTTGAATGGAAGCGAAGGGGATTAGCAGTTCGTGCTAATCCCCTTTTTTGTGCTGACGGAGGGAAAAATGGAAACTAATCCGGTGTACAAGCGCATTATCCTGAAGATGAGCGGCGAGGCGCTGGCGGGCGATCACGGCTACGGGATCGACCCGGATCGCGCCGAGGAGATCGGCGAGAAGGTCAAGAGCATCCACGATCTCGGCGTGGAAATCGCCATCGTGATCGGCGGCGGCAATATCTGGCGCGGCGCGCAGGGTGTCCAGCGCGGGATGGCGCAGAGCACCGCCGACCATATCGGCATGATCGCCACCGTCATGAACGGCTTGGCGCTGCAAGACGCGCTCGAACGGCTCGGCGTGACGACCCGCGTCCAGACCGCCGTCGAGATGAAAGCCGTCGCCGAACCGTACATCCGTCTGCGCGCTATCCGCCACATGGAAAAAGGGCGCGTGGTGATCATCGCGGGAGGCACGGGCAACCCGTACTTCACCACCGACACCGCCGCCGCGCTGCGCGCAATGGAGGTCAACGCGGAGATCGTCATCAAGGCGACCAAAGTCAACGGCGTGTACTCGGCTGATCCCAAGAAAGTCGCCAGCGCGACGCGCTACGCGACCCTCAACTACAATCAAGTGCTGACGGATCGCCTGCAAGTGATGGACATGACCGCCTTCACGCTCTGCCAAGAGAACAACATGCCGATCCTCGTGCTCAACCTGTGGTCAGGTGACGACCTCAAGCGGGCTATCTTAGGCGATCTGACCGTCGGGACACTGATCAAGGACTGAGAGAAGCAGTAGAAAGTTCAAAGTTGAAAGTTGAAAGAACGCGACATGCCTCGTCCCTACTTTTAACTTTCTACTTTCTACTTTTACAATTCTGCTATGACCATCCGTGACCTCCTCACCGACGCCCGCGCCCGTTTGAGCGCGTCCCCCTCTGCCAGCCTTGACGCGCAGGTGCTGCTGGCAGAGGTGTTGGGCGTTCCGCGTGCCTACTTACTTGCACACCCGGATGTAACGCCCTCAGCCGATCAAGTGGAGCGCTTTCGCGGATGGGTCGCACGGGCGGCGGCGGGTGAGCCGGTTGCCTACATCATCGGGCGGCGGGCATTCTATGACCGCGAGTTCATGGTGACGCCTGCCGTTCTCATCCCCCGACCGGAAACCGAACTGCTGCTCGAACAGGCGCTCGACTGGGCGAAACCACGCCCCGGCGGACGCGCAGTCGATGTCGGCACGGGGAGCGGCGCGCTGGCGGTGACGCTGGCGGCGCTCGCCCCACAGCTCGACGTGGTCGCGGTGGACATTAGTCCGGCGGCGCTGGAAGTCGCCCGCGCGAATGCGGAGCGGCACGGCGTCGCTGACCGCGTGACGTTCGTGCAGGGTGATTTGCTCATGCCGGTGCTGAATCAGCGCTTCGATCTGGTCATGGCGAACCTGCCGTACATCGCGGCGGATGAAGTCCCAACGCTGGCGGTCAGCCGCTACGAGCCGATCCTCGCGCTTGACGGGGGCGCGGACGGACTCGACCTTGTGCGCCGTTTGATCGCCCAAATCCCCTTGGTCTGCACCCCCGGCGCGCTAATCCTGCTGGAGATTGGCGCGGGTCAGGGCGCGGCAGCGCTGGACATCGCGCAGACGCTCAAGCCGCAGCACGCCGCCCTCCTCACCGACTATGCCGCGCTGGATCGCATCATCACGATCACACTTTAAAGTTCACGCTGTAATACGTCTTATAACACTCTCCATTTTCTAAGATCCAACCATCCTCCCCTCGTTTATACTTTTCATAATTACACCTGTAACTGTCTCTTATACACATCTGACGCTGCCGACGACGGAGAGAGTGTAGATCTCGG
>JACSRG010000354.1 GCA_014879865.1 Anaerolinea sp. | reverse complement strand
TTTCTTTCGAGAAGCTACTTTTAGGTGACATACGGATAGTTCGCGTGCAGGATCGGTTGGCAGGCGTCAGAGGTCAAATGATCCACCAGATCATGCAGCAGCGCCAGCGCCAGCGGGTGAAAGTGGAGCGTATCGCGAATCGGGTAGGTGGTCATTACCACGCGCCCCGCTCCATAACGGAACTGGACGGTATGCAGCGCCGGGTGCTGCACCCAACCGGCGACCTGTCCCGCAAGGCAGTCGTCATGCAGCGCGGGATCGTTCATCGGCACACCGAGGATCACCGCGCGCGGCATCATGTCCATGAACGGCAGCGAGAGCGGGTTCGCGACGGGGATGCGCCTATAGATTCCCGGTCGCAGCCAACTCCATGTTGTGATCCAGCGTCCGCCATAACTGCCACCCCGATCATGCACCCAGAAGAACGGACTGCCCGCGTTGTTGGCGAGATAGAGCAGATCGCCGCCCGCTCGCACCCAGTCCAACACCGCGCCGGTGGGCTGGTCGCTGATGACCAAGCGGGTCGCCGCCGAAAGTGTCCGCGTGACCGTGTAGCCGCTGGCGTGCAGCAGTGCGTTGGTCATGTGCGCCGGTTCGACATCGTCTACGAGCGCCTCCGCCAGCGGCGCTGACACAACTTCCGGCTGAGCAGGTGTGCCCCATGCCGCGATCTGCGCGTTGGTCTTGGTCGGACGGAAGATCGCAGCGACTTCGCCGCCGAAAGCCGCGCGCCGCGCCTGCGCGGGCAGCACAAGGACATCGACGGTATTCCCTGCCAGCAGCGTCCCATTCTCGATCCGCATGTCCAAGTGAGCGACCTGCGCGCCCTCGACCTGAGGCAGCTTCCAGCGAACGTGCCCCAAGCCGCGCACTTCACCGCGTCCGAGCGACACGTTCGTGTCGAGCAGCGTCTGCGCGCCGCTTGTGACGACCGCACGGGCATTGTTCCAGTTAGGCGACGCGCTGTAATGCGAGACGTAGATCGCCGCGCGTGCCGTTTCGTCGTCCCAGTAGGCGAAGCGATCCAAATGCGGCACGATCACGTCTTCGGCGTTGATCTGCGCGAAGCGGTCGTGAAAAACCTTCGCCCCGCGCGCAAAGTCAAGCAGCCCGTTGCTCTCCCAGTAGATGTCGCTCAGTTCGGTGATGACATAGCCTTGCAGCCCGGAGAGCCGCCGCATTGTGTCGATTTCGTATTTGAGGGCGTTGAACTCGTGCCATTGTGTCGCCGCTGCGAATGCCTCGTAATCCTTCCAGATCGCGCGCAAGCCGAGTGCGTCGAAGCGTTCGAGTAAGCCCGCAGCGCGTCCAGCTTCGCCGTCCCACGGTGACCACCAACCGCTCAACTCCGCCCAGTCGGGCAAACCGCCGCCGAACTGTTTGAGCGATGGCAGCCCCCAGTTGCCGAACTCCGACACGATGAGCGGTTCACGCCCGGTGCGCTGCGCATCCCCCGCATTCGAGAAGCTCCACAGGGGACGCGACGCCAACCCTTCGACAAACTGCTCAAATGCATCGGCATGATCGGGGATGTTCGTGTAGACGTGGAAATCGTCAAGGTCGCTCTTGACGTGGACGCTCAACCCCCATGGCGCGGGACACGGCGAGTTATCCACGACGAGGCGTGTCGGATCGAGCCGCTTGCACAGATCGACCATGTCAGCGACCCATGCACGATCTGCTGCGCTCAACAGGAGTGTTGTGCCCCAATCCTCGTTGATCACCGTCCAGATCATGAGCGAGGGATGGTTGTAGTCACGGGCGATCATCCCTTCGAGGATGGCGCGTGCGCGCGCTTTCACCGCGTCGTCGAGCGCATACGCCGCCGGATGATTTGATTTCGCGCCGTAGAACGTGCGCCACGAGGGGATTTCCGACCAGATCAGCAAGCCGATCTCGTCCGCGAGATCGTAGTAACGCGGATCGGGCGGCTTGATGTGGCAGCGCAGGCTGTTCAAGCCAAGCTGTTTCGCTTTGACGAATTGATCGCGCAGGAAATCATCGGACGGCACGGTATAGATCGTGCCGGGGTACAAATCTTGGTCGAGCGCGCACAGCAGATAGAATGGCTCGCCGTTGAGCAGCAGCATACCGTCGCGGGTGCTGATCTCGCGGAAGCCAAAACGCACCGCCAGCGAGTCAGTGCCGAACTGCACGGCAGCGGTGTAGAGCACGGGCGTCGCTGGAGTCCACAGCGACGGCTGATCGACGCGCACGGTCAGCGTGACCTCAGTCTCGTCAGGGGCGACAGGTGTTTCCGCCGCCGCACCGTCGATGGTCACGCGAAGACTGCCTGCCGATGGCGCGCCCGCGAGTCGGACGCGCACCTGCGCCGCCCCGGTGTGAATGTCCGGCGTCACGTGGACTTGATCGATGTAGCGCGCGGGGACAGTCGTCAGCATCACGTCCTGCCAGATACCGCTGGCGTCGAGATACCACGTCTGTTTGCCATGCGGGATGGTTTCGGGGTTGAAGGGGGGCTGCGTGGGTTCGGCGTGTGGTTCGATCCAGCGCGGAATCGTGATCGCCGTCTGCGCGGTATCATAGACGCGCACAGTGAGTCGGTTCTCGCCTACCTGCACCTGTTTGCCGATGGCGATGCGGAACGGCAGATAGCCGCCCTCGTGCTCGGCAACACATGTGCCGTTCACGAAGACCTGACACCAGTAGTCAACCGCGCCGAAATCGAGCAGCAGTTCACCACTCACAGCGACAACCTCAAACGTTCTTTGATACCACATGTAACCGCTGTAACGGCGGAGTTCCGGGAACGCCGCTTGTAGGGGCAGCGGGACAGGGATCATCCGGTCAGGCTGAAGCGTGGCTGTTGTGAACTCATCGGCGGGATCGAGCTGGAACTGCCAGTTCCCCGTCAAAGAAAGCTGTTGACGCATACGAGGTTTATCCTTAAGTACTTGCACGGTTGCCAGCGAATGCGCTGGAAGTTCGACCCGCCGCCGCGCACCGTGACCATAAATCACGAAGCTGAACCTTCGATGAGAGATCAAGGGATCATATCATGCCCGGAGGAATTAACAGCAGGGGACAGTGAGTTTCAGGTATACCCTGCTTGCCTCCTTTTGTCGTCTTCGGTATATTTTGTTTATTCCTGTCCCCGACCAATCCGGTTGACTTGACCAAAACGAGCACTACGAAAAAGGAAAAAATGATGTCGCTTGCCCACTCGACCGCAGCAGCAATCTATCTGGATACGAACCGGGTCATCAGCCCGATCTCGCCGCTGGTTTTCAGCGGTTTTATTGAACACATGGGACGTGCCGTCTACGAGGGAATCTTTGATCCGGCATCGCCTCACGCCGACGCAAATGGTCTGCGCACCGACGTGCTGGCGGTGCTGCGCGAAGTCAACTACCGGGCAATGCGTTACCCCGGCGGGAATTTCCTCAGTGGCTATCGCTGGCTCGACGGCGTCGGTCCGCGCGATCAGCGCCCGCGCCGCCGCGATCTGGCATGGCAAACCCTCGAAACTAACCAATTTGGCACGAATGAATTCATCGAGTTTTGCCGCCAAATTAACACCGAACCGATGCTCGGCGTCAACATGGGGACGGGCACGATTCAAGACGCCGCCAATCTCGTCGAGTACTGCAACGCTCCGACCGGCACACAGTACGCGGATTTGCGCGCCGCGCATGGCTACGCCGAGCCGCACAACGTGAAGCTCTGGTGTGTTGGCAATGAAATGGATGGTCCATGGCAGATCGGGCATCTTGAAGCAGCAGAGTACGGCGCGAAAGCCCGCGAAGCCGCCAAGATGATGCGCTGGCACGATCCTTCAATCCAGTTAGTGCTGTGCGGTTCGTCCTCGACATTCATGCCCACGTATCCCGAATGGGATCGGATCACGCTTGAACTGGCATGGGATCAGGTGGATTATCACTCCATGCACTACTACGCCAACAACCGGGACAACGATACTGACAGCTACTTGGCGCTCACTGCCGAGTTCGAGTCGTTCGTCGATACGCTGACCGGGGTGCTGCGCTACGTGAAAGCGAAGACTCGTTCCAAGCACGATGTTTATCTATCATGGGATGAGTGGAATGTCTGGTACAAGGCGACCACGCCGGATGATTTCCGGGGCAACTGGAAGGAAGCGCCGCACCTCAGCGAAGAAGTGTACAACCTTGAAGATGCGCTCGTGGTTGCCCAGTGGATGAACGTTTTCCTGCGCCGCGCCGATGTGGTCAAGATCGCATGTGTCGCGCAGGCAGTGAATACTATCTCGCCGATCCACACGACCCGTGACGCCGTTTTGAAGCACACCACCTACTACCCGATCATGCTGTTCAGCAAGCTGGCAAGCGGGATAGCGCTCGATGTTGGCGTAAAGTCACCGCACTACGAGACACAGAAATTCGGCGCGATGCCGCTGCTCGACGTATCCGCTTCTTATGATGAAGCGACTGGCGCGAGCGCTGTGTTTATCGTCAACCGGAGCCAGAGTGAAAGCCTGCCGGTCACGCTGCGCTGGGAAGATCGCGCGCCGCAGCAGATAGACGCCGTTCACCAGATGAGCGGCAGCGATCCGAAAGCCTTCAACAGTTTGGAGACCCCCGGCATGATCGTGCCTCAGCGGGTCGCGCCCCCCGCCGTCGTCGATGGTTCCGCCGAGATGGTGCTGCCGCCGCTGTCGTTCACCGTGCTGGAACTGCACCTGTAGACCATGCTCCGTCCCATCCCTGAACATTGATTCAGGCGATGGGACGGTCGCCAATCGGAAGGCTCACGGAAAAACGATTCTGTTTGTCGGCTTCATACTGGTCGCCGTGGCTTAACCTTCGCGCATCCAGACGCGCATTTCACCCGGTTGCCGATTCGCCCACAGGCTGTAGGGGATCGCTTTGAACGTGACCGGCTGATTTTCGTCGCGCAAGACGCGTTGAGGCTGGTACAGTCCACCTGACCACGCCGCCGGTACGCTGCGGATGGCGTCCCCGGTGATCACACCGACTCCGCCGAACAGCGCATTGTCAACGTCTGCGCGCAGGACTGCCCCGCGCGGAATAACCACATTGGCGAGTTCCGCGCCGTTATCGACTTCTTCCAAGCAGTACACGATGGGTCCACGCTGGAGCGCGATCATCCCGGCATTGTGTCTGACCTTTGGATGCGCAGCGATGCGCTCGACAGGCATTGCGAGCGCCAGCTCAACCGTATCGCCGTCGTTCCATGTGCGCGTCAGCCGCGCATAGCCGCGCTGGACATCTGCCCCGGTCGTGCTGCCGTTCACGCGCACTTGAAAGCCGGGACACCAATCGGGGATGCGCAGCGCCAGCGAAAATGCCGCCGGTTGGTCGAGCCGTACCGTTAATTGAATATCGCCCGCCCATGGATAATCAGTCTGCTGCTCGATCCGTACCTGCCCACCCGGCAAGGAGGCGCGGACGCTGCCCGGGTTGTAAAGATGCACATACAGCGTATCTGCGCTGTGCGACAGGACATATGCGCCAACATTCGCCACCATTCGCGCGAGATTCGGCGGGCAGCACGGGCAGTCGAACCACTCTTCCCGCCGGTAATGCTTCGCCGTGTTGATCCCGCTGAAATGCGCGTGCGGGTTGACATACGGATACGAGGTCAGCGGGTTGGCGTAGAAGAAATGCCCGCCTTCATACGAGACGCCCGCCATCGTGCCGTTGTACAGGGCGCGCTCCATGACATCGGTATAGCGGCTGTCCGGGTCGATGTCGAACATGCTTTTCGCCCAGAAGACGAGCGCAATCGAAGCGCAGGTTTCGGCATAGGCACTTTCGTTCGGGAGATCGTAGCCAAACGTGAAGCCCTCGTTGGCATGTGCCGGACCCAAACCGCCAGTGACATACATCTGCTTGCTGGTGAGATCATCCCAGATCAAGCGCAGCGCGTCGAGCAGGGTGCTGTCACCTGTGTGACCGGACACATCCGCTGCGCCCGCGTACAGATAGGCTGCCCGCACCGCGTGACCGGTTGCGGTCGTCTGCTCGCGCAGCGGTTTGTGTGCCTGACAGTAGTGATACGTCTTAAACCAGAACTTGCGCGGGTCTTCGCCGCGTTCGGTAGCTTCGATGTCGAAGTAATGCGGCGATTGTCCGCGCTCATCGACAAAGTACTTGGCGAGATTCAAGTAACGGCGTTCGCCGGTCGTCCGGTACAGCTTGACCAGCCCTAATTCGATTTCGGGGTGTCCGGGGTAGCCATGCCGCTTGTGTTCTTCCGCGCCGAACCGCTCGTCGATGTGATCGGCATAGCGAGTGAGCGCATCCAGCAGCACGCGCTTGCCTGTCGCCTGATAATACGCGGCGGCGCTTTCCATCAGGTGACCCGCGTTGTACAGTTCATGCCAATCGCGCAGATTGCGCCACTTCTGATCCGGTTCGATGACGGTAAAGTAGCTGTTCAGGTAGCCGTCGGGGAGCTGACCGGCGGCAATCGCCTGAATCACGCCGTCCGCCAATCGTTCCAATTCGGGATCAGGCTGGCTCATCAGGCTGTAGCCGACCGCCTCCAACCATTTACCGAGGTCGGAGTCCCAGAATTTATGCACAATCCGGTGATCATGGCGCTCGTCGCTTTCGCGAAGCATCCACGCGGACGCGCGCCCGGTACGTTCCAACTGCTGGTAAATGGCAGGGATAGTCACCGTCCGGTTGATGCGCTGGCGCGCGCCCCAGTACCCCCCGGTCAAGGAGGCTTGCGATGCCGGAACGGAATGTAAAGGCTCCCAATTTGCAGTCATCGTTAAATCCTTTTCGCAAAAACTCGATTTCACCCAACGCAGCACTAGACCAATACTATCCGGTGCTTCTCCGCAAACAAGCGGATCACACGCTCGATTTCGGCGTGCTGTTCCGCCTCCGTCCACCCGAACACCGCCGCCATGATTCCGGCGGTTTCGTCGAGCAGCGCGACCGTTGTTTCGCCGAGCATGGCGATCATCGTGCGCCGCTGGATGATATCGTCCAGTCGTACCGCCCGCTCGTACTCCACCATGAATTGGATCTCGCGCCGGGTATAAGCGGCGTGCTGCTCAAGCGGTACATCTTCACCGGCAGCGCAGTACGCCGCGACTTCTTCGGCGCGCGTGCCGTAGCGGGTGAGCAGCACGTCGATTCGTGCCGCGTTTAGCCCGCTGGTCTGTGCCACCCGCGCGATCCATGCACGGCGTTGTTCGCCGGTCGCGGGAAAGCCGCGCCCGCCGCCGATCTTGAGCGCGGTCGTGTCGGCTCTGCGCGATTGACCCAGTTCCGCCAGCAGGCGATCCGTCACCTGTTCGGCGAAAGCGCGGTACGTCGTCCACTTGCCGCCGACCAAGTTGTGCAGCCTCCACGCGCCACCAGAGTCGATGATTTGATCGCTGTGATCACGGCTGATCTGTCCCGCCGTCAGCGCGCTGCTTTTCGGCAGCGGGCGAATGCCGGAGAAGGTGTACACGATCTGCGCGCGATCCAGCTTGAGTTCAGGGAAGACTTTGCGCACCGACTGCAGGAGATATTCTGTTTCGTCTTCGGCACAGATGACGGAATCGGGATTATCCGCCGGAATATCCGTTGTGCCGATCAAAACACGTTGTCCAAGCGGGTAGAAGATGCAGATACGGGCATCATCATTCACGTAAAACAGCATTTGCCCGTGACACAGCCGATGCAGTTCAGGGTGATCAACGACGAGGTGCGATCCTTTTGTGCCGCCGATCAACGCTGACTCGACACGCAGCGCCGCGTTAGTCAGGTCGATCCACGCGCCGGTCGCATTCACGACGATCTGCGGGGTGATAGGGAAGGTGTCGCCGCTGAGTTCGTCGCGCAGCAGCACGCTTCGCCCATCCACACCCTGCACCGACACGTAGTTAAGCGCGCGGGCGTTCGGGTTGGAGTCGGCAGCATCAAGGATGAGTTCAAGGCACAGGCGTTCGGGATAATGGATGAGCGCATCGTAGTAGAGCGCGGTACAGGTGATCGCCGGGTTCAGACCGGGGCGATTTGCGATTGAGGCTGCGCGACTGAAGAACCGGTGTCCGGGCAGCGCACCTCTGCCAGAATACCAGTCGTAGAGAGTCATGCCGAGTTTCAGGACGAGTGCGCCGCGATCCCCCGGACGACTCTTGAGCCGCAAAAACTGCCGCGCGGCGTGCAGCAGACCTTTGCTCCAACTGTAGGCGGGCATGGTAATCGGCAGCGGCACGACACAGTGCGGCGCGTTGATCAGCAGGCGATTACGTTCCTGAAGGGCTTCCCGTACCAGCCGGAATTCCCCGTTTTCGAGATAGCGCAGCCCGCCATGC